>NZ_JBHXNP010000001.1:0-267684 GCF_042719495.1 Streptomyces sp. NPDC058525 | reverse complement strand
GCGCCGAGGTCTCGATGAGCAGGCGGGCGGTCTGCGCGCGCTGCGCCCGCGCCAGGGCCAGCGGGCCGGGGGCGGGCGGGGCGCGGAGCTGGGCGGGGACCAGCCCCGTGGCGTAGCCGAGCCCGGGGGCGGGCCCCGCCCCCCCCCCACGCCTCCGCGGGCGCACCCGTGCGGGCCAGGACCCTGCCGGTGTCGGCCAGCGACCGCGCCGCCATCCGCCCGTCGCCCAGGGAGAGGAACGCCTCCCGGGCCCGGGCGAGAGCGGTCAGCGCCGCGGCGTGGTTGCCGGCCGCGCTGTGCGCGCAGCCCAGGAAATGGCGGGCCAGGGCCTCACCGCGCTCCTCCCCGGCCTCGGCGTTGAGGGCGAGCGACGTACGGTACGCCTCCACCGCCCGGGCCGGGTCGTGCCCGTCCCAGTAGCGGCCGAGGAACTCCTGGACCGAGGCCTGGAGCACCAGGTGCCCCGATTCCACGGCGCGCTGCTCTGCCAGGTCGAGTTGCACCTTGGCCGCCTCGTCCCGGCCCAGGTCGAGCAACGGCCGGGAGAGCAGACTGCGCAGCCGGGCCTCGGCGGCCGGGTTGCCGTCGCGCCGGGCCGCTTCGGCGCCCAGTTCGAGGGACTCCCGCCAGTCCGCTAGGTGCCGGTGGTGGAGGAAGAGGACGGTGAACACCTCGGCCGTCTGCCACACGGTGCGGTCCAGTCCGAAGGCGGCCGCCGCCCGGAGCACGGCGAGGATGTTGACGCGTTCGGCCTCCAGCCAGCGGATGGCGTCGCGGCCCGGGTCGGTCCCCCCGTCGAACGGCCCGACGGCGCCGGGGCCTGGCGCGCCAACGTCACCAGCGAGTTGGACGATCCGGAGCCGGTCGGCCCGGACCGCGAGATCCGCTGCGAGGGTCAGCGCGAGGTAGTGGCCGGCCACCCGACGGACCGTGTCGCGTTCCGCGTCGGGTGGGTCAAGGGCGCGGGCGGTGTCCCGGGCATGCAGCCGGACCAGACCGTGCAGGGTGTATCTGCCGCCGTCCGTCACGGCGAGCATGCTCGCGGCCTCCAGTACGTCCAGCGCCTCCTGGACCCGGTCCGCGGTGCCCGGCCCGGCTGCCGCCGCGGCGACGGCGGCGTCGAAGCTCAGGCCGGGCAGCAGGCCGAGGACCCGGTACATGCGGGCAGCGGACTCGGGGAGGTTCCGGTAGGCGAGTTCGAGGGCTGCGGACACGGTGCGCTC
Organism: Streptomyces sp. NPDC058525; assembly: GCF_042719495.1. NCBI lineage: Bacteria > Bacillati > Actinomycetota > Actinomycetes > Kitasatosporales > Streptomycetaceae > Streptomyces > Streptomyces sp. NPDC058525. Next base: position 266,461 of record NZ_JBHXNP010000001.1, on the reverse strand, counting down.
CTCGTGGGCTGAGGACACGGCGATGCGACTGAGGCGGCGCTGCTCGTCGAAGAGTTCGGTGACCAGCGCGCCGATCGTGAGGCGGCGCTGTGTGAGCAACCGCGCACCGCAGATGCGCAGGGCGAGGGGCAGGCCGCCGCAGAGGTCGGCCAACCGGGCCGCGGCGTCGGCTTCGTCGGCGATCCGCCGGGGACCGCAGAGGACCGACAGCAGCTCCAGTGAGCTGTCGGTTCCGAGGGCTTCGAGCTGGAACAGGGCGGCACCGTCGAGCACGAGCTCACCGAGGCGCCATGTGCTGGTCGCCACTACGGCACTGCCCGGCCCTTGCGGGACGAGGGCTTTCACCTGTGCCGGATGCGTCACGTCGTCCAGTACCACCAGCATCCGCTGCTTGGCGGACAGGTCCCGGTAGAGGGCCGTACGGTCGGCGAGTCCCGCGGGAAGGTACTGGTCGCGCACGCCGAGGGCGCGCAGGCAGATGGCGAGGGCTTCGGAGACGTCCGCACCGGTGCCGGCACGCAGACCCGCGAAGTCGATGAAGATCTGTCCGCTCGGGAAGCGCGGCTTGTTGGTGTGGGCCCACTGGCAGGCGGCGGCCGTCTTGCCGATCCCGGGGAGCCCGCTGAAGACGCCGATCGGGCAGCCGGCGGAGTCCCCGTACGCGAGTAAGCCGTCGAGCTCGGCGAGCGGCTGCCGGCGGTTGACGAAGCCGCGCGGCGGTCGCGGGACCTGGTCGGGGTGCCGGTCCGGCGCCGCCTCCTGTTCCGCTTGGTAGTTGAAGGTGATGCCCCCGTGGACGACACCGACCTGGGCGAGCTGCCCTTGCACGCTGCCGGAGAGGTCATTCGTGATGCCGGGCCGCTCCGGGCGTTCCGAACCGTCTTGCGCGCCCATGAACCACCGCCTCTCGGGATCTCCAGCCCGTAGTCACCGTACTGGACCCACGACGAGGAGGGAGGGGTTCCGAGCCCGCTACGATCAGGAACATGCCACACCAGGCTCCCCGCGACGTCCCTGAACCACCCTTCCGGTCCGCGCCCCACCAGATGCCCAGTCCCGGTAGAATTGACAATTTGCCGGGCAGCGGGCAGCGGGCAGCGGGCAGCGGGCAGCGGGCCGTGCTCGTCGCCGTGCGTTCGGCGGGTGCCCTGCACCGCCTCCTCGACGTGCTGCCCGTCTTCGACGGCGACCGGCGCATCACCACCCGGTTCACCCTGATCCCGGGCTCGGACTTCGACATGGACGCTCTTTCGGCCCTGGACCGCGCCGGTGCCCGCACGCTCGCATGGGACGAGGCCGTTCGCACCAGACATGACCTGATCTTGGCTGCGAGCCCGAAAGGGGCGCTCCGCCGCTTGGAGGGCCCCCGGGCGCTGCTCCCGCACGGAGCCGGCTTCAACAAGGCGATCGTCGGCGACGGCTCGGCCGGCGTCCCTTCGGGTCTCGATCCCCACTACCTGCTGTCCGAGGGCGAGCCCGTGGCCGACCTGCACGCCCTCGCGCACGACGAGCAGGTGAGGCGGCTGGCGAAGTACAACAGCCCGGCAACCGCGCCCCGTGCTGTCGTGGTCGGTGATCCGACGCTGGACCGGCTCCTGGTCTCCGCACCGCACCGGGCGGAATTCCGGGACTCCCTCGGCACGGGGCCGCGCACACTGATCGTCCTCGCGTCCACATGGGGACCCGAAGGCCTGCTGGCCCGACGTCCCGACCTGCCCGGCGACCTCTGTACGCTCCTGCCGCACGACTCCTTTCAAGTCGCCCTGATCCTTCACCCGAACGAGCACAGCAGCACCGGGAGGTTCGACCTGTCCCGAGGGCTCGCTCCGGCCCTCGGGGCCGGCCTCGTCCTCCCCCGGCCCTACGAGGAGTGGGCCGCGCTGCTGGTCGCGGCGGATGCCGTGGTCACCGATCACGGCTCCACCGCCCTCTATGCCGCCGCCCTCGGCCACCCGGTCATCGACGCGTACGACGGCGGGCACGAGCTGCTCCCCGACAGCCCGATGGCGCGGCTGCTGGCCGCCGCTCCGCGTCTTCCGGCCGCCGTGGATCTACCGGACGCCCTCCAGGCTGCCCTGGCCATGGATCCGCACGGTCCGGCCTCGGGCGCTTTCTCCCTCCGCGGCCAAGCGCTGCCCTTGCTTCGGCGGCACCTCTACCGGCTTCTCGGGCTGCGCCCGCCGACCGGCCCGCTGGCAGCCACCGCGTTCCCCTCGCCCACCACCGTCCCCGATCGGCCACGGGCCTTCGCGGTGCGGGCCGAGGTGTCAGGTGACCGGATCGCCGTGGAGCGCTTTCCCCTCCACACCCAGAAGTCCGTGCACCACCTGGCCGCCGAGTACCCCGGCTCCGGACCGCGCGAGACGCAGAGCGCGGCCGTCCTGTGGCGCAGGGCCGCCGACGGCTCCTCGCACGCCCATGCGACCGCTTGGACGGCGGGTGGCTGGACGGCCCTCGTACTGGCGGAGGCGCCGGGCTGCCGGACGGCCGGCGCCATCCTGACACGTCGGCGCTGCCTGCTCAGGCACCGTACCGCCGGACTCATCAGCCTCCGCGTGGAGCCGCACCACGAGGCCGGCCGGGTCTCCTACGCCGACCCGGCGGCCGTGGCGTCGGCCGTGCACGCCTGGCTGAGTCGCAACGCCGCGCACGCCCTGCCCGTGTCGCTGCTGTGCGACACGGGCCCGATCAGCGTCCGCGTCCACCTGACCCACGCGGACGCCGATGACGTCGACTACGAGTTCTGACCCTCGGAGGCAGCCGCTCCGCATTCGAGCGCGATGAGACGTGCCGCCGAGCGGTGAACCTCGGCCGCCTCTGCTTCGCCGCGCGTGTCCGCGAGTTCGGCAAGCTCCTCCAGGACTCGGACCTCTTCGGTGCGGGAACCACGCCTCCGGGCACCCTCGAGCGCGGCCCTGACCAGAGGGTCGGCCTCCTCCGGACGACCGCTCAACCGTAGGGCGCGGCCCAGCTCGAAGCCCGTCCGTGCGGTCATGCGTTCCCGCTCCTGGTCACAGGCCATGTCGTGGGCACAGCGGAGAAGCGCGACCGCCTCCTGGTACTGCCCGCTCCGCAGCGACGTCCGCCCCAGTAGATAGGTCTGCAGCAGCACGCCGTACTCGTTGCCGATCTCCTCATGGATCGCCTTCGACGCCTCGAACTCCGCGGCCGCGCCGGTCCAGTCGCCGGCCTCGGCCTTCAGCAGGCCGCGGAACTCCACCGTCGAGGCCGTCAGCTTGCGCTCCGGCACCGACCCGCCCAGCGCCTCCGCGGCGTTGAGGGCGTGGCGCAGGTGTTCGGCCGCCTCCTCGTACAGCCCCTGTTCCCACAACGGGCGGGCCAGCTGGCACCTCATCCGGACCATGGCCGGGAGGTACTCCATACGGTCGGCGGCCGCGACACCCGTACGGAACGCGTCAGTGACGTCCGCATAGTCGGGTGGTCGAGGAAGTGGGTCCACAGCGGCTCGCACAGGGCCCAGGCATCCTCGTACTGACCGTCCTCGAAGGCCATCCGGACGCACCCGAACAAGGCATGGCGCTGGGATTCCAACCAGCGCAACGCTTCCGGCTTTCCGGTGAACCCGATGTCCGGAACGTCTCCGGGCGCAGGCTCGGGGATCCTGGCGAAGGTCATGCGGGCCCCGGCCGCCAGCAGGTCCGCGCGGCCGGCCTGCCGCCTGTACCAGACGACCAGTGACCGGCGGGCCCCGACCCGCTCCACCCCACCCGGATCCTGCTGCCGGGCCATGCGGTCGGCATGTCCGCGCAAGAGGCCGTGCATGCGCCAGCCCTCAGGCCGGCCGTCCAGCAGTCCCGCGTGCTCCAGCTCCTCCAGGGCGTCCCCCGCGAGGCCAGGACCGCAGCCGAGCAGCACAGCGGCGACCGGCTCCTCGATGACGGGGCCCGGATGCTGGGGCAACAGGCGGTACAGACGCGCCCCCTCCGATGACAGGGCCCCGTACGCGGCGTCCCACACGGCTTCGACCATGGGAATGCCCCTCGTGTGCAGCTCGGACGTCAATTCCGCGACGAGCCGGGACAGGCTGCGCCTGCGGTACTTGCGCACCCACTGGCCTGCCACCCGAATCGCCGCCGGCAGACCGCCGCAACCCCGCGCCAGGTCGACCGCGGCAGCCGGCTCCGCGGTCAGCCGCGGGTCGTCCACGAGGTGTCCCAGCAGCCGCACCGCGTGTTCCGCCGAGAGGGGACCCACCGGCACCTCGACCGCCGCGGTGCCCTCGAGGTCGTACAAAGCACCGTGACTGGTGACAATCACCAGGCTGCGGTCCGAGGCCGGCAAGAGCGGGATCACCTCCGCCCCGACGCGCGCGTTGTCGACGACCACGACGAGCCGCTTTTCCCGCGTGCTGGTCCAGAGCTGTTTGGTACGGCCGCCGAAGGACTTCTCCAGCCACTCCGGCAGCACCCCCAAGCCGGTCAGGAGTTCTCCGACGGCGTCCGAGACCTCGACGACACCGTCCCGGCGCAGATCGTCGAGGTCCACGTAGAGCACACCGTCCGGGTACCTGTCGGCGAGCCCCCGGGCCACGTGGAACCCGAGTGCCGTCTTGCCGATACCTCCGATCCCGGTCAGGGCGACGACCAGGGGCCCACGGTGCGCTGGATGCTCCTCGACCGCGCGGGAGATGCGCTCCTGCTCGTCGGTCCTGTCCTCGAACCTGGCCAACGCCGGCGGGATTTGGAAGGGTACGAACCGTACCGGGGCTGCCGCCCCGTGCCAGTGCTGGTGAAACTCCCCGATGCGCCCTGCTTGGACGACGGCCTCCGCGCGCCCGTCCAGACTGTTCCGCGTCTCCTCGGCCATGGGCCAACAGTAGTGGCACAGGCATGACATGACGACGTGAACACATCGGCCACGGTGGGCCTCGGAGGCCAGACCCGACGTACCGAAACTCCTCCGTCGGCGGGACGGTCGACCTAAGGTTGAGGGGATCCGTCGCCCCGACGCAGCGAACGAGGGAGCCCCAGCATGGACCCGATCACCGCAGCAGCCCTCGCAGCGCTGGCAGGCGGACTCGGCGGCGAAGCGGGACGCCACGCGTGGCAAGGACTCACCGCACTGGTGCGGCGACCGTTCGGGCGTGCCGCGACACAGGGGACGGACGGCAGCGAGACGCCCCTGATCAGCTCCGGCGAACTCGAAGTCGCCGCGCTGGAGGGAGAGCCGGCCGACCCGATGCGTGCCCAGGCACTGGCCACCGCCCTCGGCGTACGAGCGGCCTTGGACGGCGAGTTCCGCGCCCAGTTGGACGAGTGGTGGCAGCGGGCTCAGGCCGGTTCTTCGGGCGGCGACGTACACAACAGCATCGGCGGCAATGTCGAAAGCGGTGCCACCGTGGTCCAGAGCCGGGACATCTCCGCCCTCACCTTCAACATGACGCGCACCGCCGCCTCCCACGAGAGGACCGATCGGTAACGGCTCTCGAAAGCCCGGGCCGAGACCGAGCCGTCGAGGTGTCCCACAGGCGCGGGTCAAGCAGAACGGCGGCGGAGGTCCGTAGCCGCAATCCAAGGACACCTCGTGGAGTGCCGCCTCCCTGATCACGGGGTGCGGACGGACCTGCACCGTCTCACCGACCGCATGTCCACACGCCGACCCTCCAGCGGTTGAACGGTCATGCGGACGCTCCTCTCAGTCGGCGCGACAGCGGAGACACGATCGGCGCCCACCGCTTTCCCACGGAACCCAGCGGTTCAGTGCGACACAGCACGGCCACCCCGCTCCGCATCGACACCCGGTCCTCGAAGACGCGGGAGCCCTCGGGTTCCGCTTCCCTCCGGCCGCTACTCCTCGTCGAGCGCGCGGGGACCGGCGAGTTCGGCAAGTCCGGCGAGTTCCGTGCGTACCAGGGTGAGGAACTCCGGGGAGGGACCGGGCTCCGTCCCCCGCGCCGCGGCCGTCGCGTCGAGGTGGGTCAGGAGCTCCGCCAGGGTGGGGAAGGGGCCGACCGGGCGGAGCAGCCAGAGGCGGCCGCCGGGGCGGGGCGGCAGGCCGAGGGCGGCGAGGGCGGTGTCGGTCTCGCCGTCGAGGCCGTGCAGGTCGGTGTCGGGGAGCGGCGCGCATTCGACCCCGGTGATGTGGCCGTGGCCGTCCAGCGAGGTCTCCACCGCCCAGTGCGTGGAGCGGTCCGGGATCCAGGTGCGGGCCGCCGGGGGCCAGACGTACGGGAGGAAGGCCCAGCGCAGTTCCTCGGGCGCGGGCTCCCAGCCGAGCACCTCCAGCTCCCGTACCTCCGGCAGCCGGTCCGGTTCCAGGTCGCTGCGGCCGGTGCGGCGCAGTGCGAGCGGGTGCGGTGTTCCGTCCTCGTCCCACGACATGCGGGCACGCTATCCGGCGCGGCCCCGCGAACCCGGTTCTCACACGCTGAAGTCGACCTCCGCCGGCGGCTCGCCCGGCCAGCTGAGCACGGTCGGGGCGGGCGGGGTCCGGGCCAGGACGGTGCCGTGCGAGACGACGTACCGGGGCCGGACCTGGCGGCGGATCGCCTCCTCGGGCGTCGGGGCCGGGAGCAGGACGAAGGAGGCGGGGGCGCCCTCCCTGATGCCGTACTCGGTGTCCGGCAGGCCCAGGACCCGCGCCGCACGGTCCGTCACCATCGAGAAGGCCAGCGGGATCTCGTCCGCGCCGGTCAGCTGGGCGGCGTACAGGCCGACCAGGGCGGTCTGGAGCGGGTTGCCGGTGCCGAGCGCGTTCCAGGGGTCCATGACGTCGTCGTGGCCGAAGGCCACGTTGACCCCCGCCGCCAGCATCTCCTTGACCTGGGTGAGGCCGCGGCGCTTGGGATAGCCGTCGAAGCGGCCCTGGAGGTTGAGGTTGGCGAACGGGTTGGAGACCAGGTTGATGCCCGAACGCGACAGCAGCCGCTGGAGTTTGAAGCTGTAGGCGCCGTTGTAGGAGCCCATGGCCGTCGTGTGGGAGGCCGTGGCGCGCTCGCGCAGGCCCGAGCGCAGCGCGAGGGCGGCCAGTACCTCGACGAAGCGGGACTGCTCGTCGTCGATCTCGTCGCAGTGCGCGTCCACCCGCAGCCCGTGCTCCTCGGCCAGCGCGAAGGCGGTGTGCAGCGAGGCGACCCCGTCCTCGCGGGTGTCCTCGAAGTGCGGGATGGCGCCGACCACGTCCGCTCCGCGCGCCACGGCCTCGCGCAGCAGTGCCCCGCCGTCCGGGAAGGAGACGATGCCCTCCTGCGGGAAGGCCACGATCTGCAGGGTCATGACGTCCCGGACCCGGTCGCGGACCTCGAGGAGCGCGTCGAGGGCGGTGAGCGCCGGGTCGGTGACGTCGCAGTGGGTCCGCACGTGCAGCACGCCCTGCGCCGCCTGCCAGCGCAGTACCGCGGTGGCCCGGGCGACGACGTCCTCGCGGGTCAGGGTCCGCTTGCGTTCGCTCCAGCAGGCGATGCCCTCCCAGAGGGTGCCGGAGGCGTTGGGGCGCGGCTGCCCGGCCGTCAGGGCGGTGTCAAGGTGGATGTGCGGCTCGACGAAGGGGGCGGTGAGCAGCGAGCCGTGGGCCTCGATGAGGGTTCCGGTGGCGGGCGGCTCCTTCTGGTCGTCGTACGGGATCACCCGCGCGATCCGCCCGTCCTCGGCGACCTCCACGTCGCAGAGGCCGTCGGACGGGCCGTGAGCGTGCAGCAGCCGGGCACCCCGGACGATCATCCGCATGCGGTCAGCGTACGCACGCGGCCCGCTCCCCCGTGGGAGGGCGCGGGCCGGTGACCGGGTGCCGGACTCAGCCGCGCTTGGCCTGAGCCTTCTGCTGCATGCCCCGCGTCTTCGCGGAGAGCGACTGCACGTCTCGGACGGCGGCCTTGGCGCGCGCCTCGGCCGCGGTGTTCTTCGCCAGTGCGCGCTCGGAATCCTGGTGGCCGTGGTGTCCGGTGCGAGCCTTCTTGGCCATGATCACTCCTCCTCGGGGCACGGAACACGCGTACGGGTTCCACTGTGCGCCCGTCCGGAGCAGTCGGCATCCCGGCGCGGCGTGCGGCAAGAATGGGGGGCATGACCAGCGACACCGATCTGACCACCGGCGAGAACACCGGCGAGAACACCGGCGAGAGCACGAGCACGGCCCCCGGCGCGGCCGGCGGCGCGACCCCCGCCGCCGAGATGCCCGCCTGGGAGAAGCGGTTCCGGGCGCCGCGCGTCGGGCTGCCCGAGTGGGCCGAGGACGCTCCGGACCGCTCGCTCTTCGTCTCCAACGCGACCGGCACCTTCGAGCTCTACGCCTGGGACCGCGCGACGGGCACCCAGCGCCAGGCCACCGACCGCCCCAACGGCACCACCGACGGCACCCTCTCCCCCGACGGCGAGTGGATCTGGTGGTTCTCCGACACCGACGGCGACGAGTTCGGCACCTGGGTGCGCCAGCCCTTCGCGGGCGGCCCCGACGAGCCGGCCACGCCCGGACTGGAGCCCTCCTACCCCTCCGGTCTGGCGATCGGCCGTGACGGCACGGCCGTCGTGGGCCGCTCCACCGACGAGGACGGCACGACGATCCACGTGTGGCGGCCGGACGGCAGCGCACCCGCAGTGATCTACCGGCACCGCGAATCGGCCGGGGTCGGCGACCTGTCCCACGACGGGACCCTCGTCGCCGTCGAGCACACCGAGCACGGTGACGCCATGCACTCCGCGCTGCGCGTGATCACCCTCGACGGCTCCCCCGTCGCCGAGCTGGACGACTCCCGGGGCGGCACCGAGGACCTGGGCCTGGACGTGCTCGGCTTCGCGCCGGTCGCCGGCGACACCCGGCTCCTGGTCGGCCACCAGCGGCGCGGCCGGTGGGAGCCGATGGTGTGGGACGTGGCCGCCGGCACCGAGGAGGAGCTCGCGATCGACCTGCCGGGCGATGTCAGCGCCGAGTGGTATCCGGACGGCTCCGCCCTGCTGATCGCGCACGAGTTCGAGGCGCGCAGCGAGCTCTGGCGCTACGACCTGGCCGCGCGGGAGCTCGTACGCGTGGACACGCCGCCGGGGACGGTGTCGGGGGCCACGGCGCGGCCCGACGGAACGGTGGAGTACCAGTGGTCTTCGGCGGCCGAGCCCTCGGCCGTACGGTCCACCTCGGGCTCGACCGTCCTGGACCCGCCCGGCTTCCGGGCGCCCGGCTCGGTGCCGGTGGAGGACGTGTGGGTGGAGGGCCCCGGCGGTCGCATCCACGCGCTCGCGCAGCGCCCGGCCGGGCAGGGCGACGGCCCCTTCCCGACGGTCTTCGAGATCCACGGCGGCCCCACCTGGCACGACAGCGACTCCTTCGCGGCGACCCCGGCGGCCTGGCTGGACCACGGCTTCGCGGTCGTCCGGGTCAACTACCGCGGCTCGACCGGCTACGGCCGCGCCTGGACGGACGCCCTCAAGCACCGCGTCGGCCTGATCGAGCTGGAGGACATCGCGGCGGTCCGCGAGTGGGCGGTGTCCTCCGGCCTGGCGGACCCGGCCCGGCTGGTGCTCTCGGGCGGCTCCTGGGGCGGCTACCTGACCCTGCTGGGCCTCGGCACGCAGCCCGATGCCTGGGCGGTGGGCCTGGCCTCCGTACCGGTCGCCGACTACGTGACGGCCTACCACGACGAGATGGAGGCGCTGAAGTCCCTGGACCGCACCCTCTTCGGCGGGACGCCGGAGGAGGTGCCGGACCGCTTCGAGGCCTCCTCGCCGCTGACGTACGTCGACGCGGTGACGGCTCCGGTCTACGTCGCGGCGGGCCTCAACGACCCGCGCTGCCCGATCAAGCAGATCGAGAACTACGTCGACCGGCTGGCGGCGCGCGGCGCGGTGCACGAGGTGTACCGCTACGACGCCGGGCACGGCTCGCTGGTCGTCGAGGAGCGCATCAAGCAGGTCCACATGGAGCTGGACTTCGCGCTCAAGCACCTGCCCCGCTAGACCCGCGCCGGTGCACCCCCCGTACGGTGGTGGGGTGCACCGGTTTCTCCTGACCCCGCGCTGGTGGGGGATCAACGTCTTCGTCGCGCTCGCCGTCCCCTTCTGCCTGTTCATGGGGTCCTGGCAGCTCGGCCGGTTCGAGGACCGCGTCGACAGCCACCGCGAGGCGACCTCCGCGCGGCCCGCCGACCAGACGGCGGCGCCGCTGGACTCGCTGCTCCCGGTGGACAAGAAGACCTCCGGACGGCTGGCTTCCACTGCCGGGGAGTACGGGGACCAACTGCTGGTCCCCGAAAGGCGGCTGGACGGAGCGACCGGCTTCTACGTGCTGACCCTGCTGAAGACGGACTCCGGCAAGGCCGTCCCGGTGGTCCGGGGCTGGCTGCCGGGGACGGCCGATCCGGCGAAGGCCCCGGCGGCGCCGACCGGCCGCGTCGAGGTCACGGGCGCGCTCCAGGCCTCGGAGAACTCCGGCACCAAGGGGGTCCACTCCCAGGGCGGCCTGCCGGCCGGTCAGCTGGGTGTGATCGGGGCGGCCTCGCTGGTCAACATCGTCCCGTACGACCTGTACGACGCCTGGCTGACCGTGCAGACCCCGTCGGACGGCATGACCCCGGTGCCCGCCGCGGCACCGAACAACACCGGGCTCGACCTGAAGGCCTTCCAGAACCTCGGCTACACCGGCGAGTGGTTCGTCTTCGTCGCCTTCGTGCTCTTCATGTGGTTCCGCCTCTACCGCCGCGAGCTGGAGACCCTCCGGGACGCGGAGGCGGGCCTGCTGCCCGAGGCCCCCGCGCAGCCGCAGACGCCGGCGGCCGAGCGGGTCTGACCACTCTGACCGCTCTGACCGCTCTGACCACGCTGGACCCGGCCCGGTCGGCGAGGGGCCCTTACGGCTTCGGCGCCTCGACCGGGATCGCTCCCGTGCGGTAGACCGTTCCCCCGCAGGCCTCGGGGATCGTCGTCCGGGTGACCGGGGCGCCCGACGGGGGCGTGTGGGACACCGCGACGCCCGGCGCCGCCGGGGGCGTGGTCCCCGTCTCCGGGTCGGCGGCGGGCTTATCGGCGGACTGGCCCTGCGGCGGCTTGGCCCCCGCGTCCTGGCTCGCCGCGGGACAGGGCTCCGCCGACGGCACCCAGGCGAAGCGGACCTCGTACGCAGCGTTCGGCTGAAGCACCAGCAGCGGCGCCTCCGCCGACGGATCGGGCAGCAGCCCGCTCGCCGGGTCCCCGGCCGTGTGGCCGACCACGGCGACCCCGCCGCCCGGGCCGGTCGGTGCGCCGGCCGCGGCGGCGGCCGTCACCGTGTCCGGGCCGGTGACGAGACAGCCCTGCGCGGAGACGTTGGTGACCTTGAAACTGCCGTAGATCTTGCCGTCGGCCTCCGGGGTGCGGGCCGAGCCCACCACGCCCAGCTGCTCGGACCCGCACCCGGGCACACCCGGTGCGGACGCCGGCGGCTGCGGGCCGTTCCCGGTGCCCACGACCGTGCCGGGGTCGGTGCCGCTGTTCGAGGGGCCGGCCGTCAGTCCGCCGGCCGGGGAGCCGCTGGCCTTCGGGTCCGGCTGCCCGCTGGTGCCGCCCGCGTCGGGCGCGCCGCCGCCGGAGCGGGTGGCCCTGGGCTGGCTGCCCGATCCGTTCTGGTGCGGGTCGGAGGACGCGGAGCCCGATTTCCCGCCGGACTCCGCCCCGTGCCCGGCCATCGCGGAGCGGTCGGTGGTGGTGGTGCCCTCGCCGGCCGTCATGTGCAGGGCGGCCGGGATGGCGGTTCCGGCGAGCAGGGCGACGGCCGCGGCCCCGACGAAGGCCTGCCGCTTGAGGGTCCGGCGGGCGGGGACGGCGTACCGCAGCCGCTCCAGCGCGCCGTCGGCGGGTTCGAGGCCCTCGACGGCCCCGTGCAGCAGGCCCCGCAGCTTCTCTTCCTCGCTCGCGCCGCCGGGCGCCGTGTGGTCGTCCATCATGACTGCGCAGCCTCCATCGCCACCCGCAGCGCGGCAATGCCCCGCGATCCGTACGCCTTCACCGAGCCGAGTGACACCCCGAGCGTCTCCGCGACCTGGGCTTCGGTCATGTCCGCGAAGTAACGCAGCACGAGCACCTCTCGCTGGCGGCGCTGCAGTCCGCGCATCGCCTTGATCAGATCGTCCCGCTCCAGCTGGTCGTAGGCGCCTTCCTCGGCGCTCGCCATGTCCGGCATCGGCTTGGACAGCAGCTTGAGGCCGAGGATGCGCCGGCGCAGGGCGGACCGGGAGAGGTTCACGACGGTCTGGCGCAGGTACGCCAGCGTCTTCTCGCGGTCACGGACCCGGTTGCGGGCCGAGTGCACGCGGATGAACGCCTCCTGGACCACGTCCTCGCAGGACGCCGTGTCGTCGAGGAGCAGCGCGGCGAGACCGAGGAGCGAGCGGTAGTGCGCCTGGTAGGTCTCCGTGAGGTGGTCGACGGTGGTGCCCGCCACCACCTCGGTCACGGCCCCGGCCTCCGCCCCCGCGGGCGTCTCGCCCGCCTCAGCGCTGTCGCGCGGCGAGGGCACGCGGCCGCCCCGGGTCGGTACGGCGTCCCGGACGGGCACCTCGGACGGCCCGGCCGGCGGGACGGGAACGATCACAGGAAAACCGCCGCCGGGCATGCGGGAGCCCCGGCGCGACGGGATGAACCCGCTGCGCGCCGGTAGGACGGCCAGTTCGAGCACTGCCTCTGCCACGCCTGTAGGACACGCGTCCCCCCGTCAGGGTTGTACGCGCGAGGCAGCCGCCACAGCAATATCCCCATTGCCCTCATGCGTACCCGCTCTTCCCGATTGCCCCGTCTATCGAGACGGCAGTCGGGCCATCACCTTGATCAAGGGATCTACACACCGATCCTACAAAGCGAATTACGCAAATTCACCTGCGATCAGTTCCGCGATCTGAGTGGCATTCAGGGCGGCGCCCTTGCGCAGATTGTCGGCGCACACGAAAAACTCCAGCGCGTGCCGGTCGTCGAGCGAGACCCGCACCCGCCCCACCCAGGCAGGATCCGTTCCGGCGGCGTCCGCCGGCGTGGGGAACTCCCCCGCCTCCGGGTCGTCCACGAGGACCACGCCGGGGGCGGCGTCCAGGATCTGCCGGGCGTGCGCGGCGTCCACCTCGTTCTCAAACCGGGCCCGCACGGTCACCGAATGCCCCGTCACCACGGGAACCTGTACGCAGGTCACCGCGATCGGCAGCTCCGGCAGTTCCAGGATCCGGCGCGTCTCCTGCCGTACGGCCAGTTCGTGCGAGGACCAGCCGTCCTCGCGCAGCTCGCCGGACCAGGGCACGACGTTGAGCGCGAGCGGAGCCGCGAAGGGGCCGGTGTCCTCGCCCACGGCGCGGCGCACGTCTCCGGGCTGCTCGCCCAGGGAGGTCCCGGCGACCAGCGACAGCTGGCGGCGCAGCGCCTCGGAGCCGGCCCGGCCGGCGGCGCTCGCGGCCTGGTACGAGGAGACGAACAGCTCGGTGAGGGAGTACTCGGCGTGCAGCGCGCCCAGGGCCGCGATCATGGCGGCGGTCACGCAGTCCGGGGTCGCGACGATCCCGCGCGGCCTGATCCGTACGGCGTGCCCGTTGACCTCGGGCACCACGAGCGGGACCTCGGGGTCCTCGCGGAAGGCGGCGGACTGGTCGACGACGACGGCACCGCGTGTGGTGACGACGGGGGCCCACCGGGCGGAGACGTCGGCCGGGGTCAGGAAGAGCGCGACGTCGCCCGGGCCGAGGCCGTCGAAGGCGTCCTCGGTGAGGGCGAGCACCTCGGTCTCCTCCGCGCGGACGGCCAGCGTGCGGCCGGCCGAGCGCGCGGAGGCGATCAGGCGGATGTCGCCCCAGACGTCGGCCCGCAGGGACAGCATCTGGAGCAGTACGGTGCCGACCGCTCCGGTCGCCCCGACCACGGCGAGCGCCGGGGCGGAGGACCGGGGCGGCGTCATCGTCCGGTGCCTCCGTAGACGACGGCTTCGTCGCTGTCGGAGTCGAGGCCGAAGGCCGTGTGCACGGCGCGGACGGCCTCGTTGACGTCGTCCTGGCGGGTCACGACCGAGATGCGGATCTCCGAGGTGGAGATCAGCTCGATGTTGACGCCCGCGTCGGACAGCGCCTGGAAGAACGAGGCGGTGACGCCCGGGTTGGTCTTCATGCCCGCGCCGACCAGGGAGATCTTGCCGATCTGGTCGTCGTAGCGCAGGGAGTCGAAGCCGATCTGGCCCTTCGCCTTCTCCAGGGCGTCGATGGCCTTGTGGCCCTCGGCCTTGGGGAGCGTGAAGGAGATGTCGGTGAGACCCGTAGAGGCCGCCGACACGTTCTGCACGATCATGTCGATGTTGATCTCGGCGTCAGCGATCGCGCGGAAGATCGCCGCGGCCTCGCCCGGCTTGTCCGGGACGCCGACGACCGTGATCTTGGCTTCGGAGACGTCGTGAGCGACTCCGGAGATGATGGCGTGCTCCACCTGCTCGTCCCCTTGCGGATTCTCGTTGCTGACCCACGTGCCCGGCAGTCCCGAGAAGGACGAGCGGACGTGGATCGGGATGTTGTATCGGCGTGCGTACTCGACACAGCGGTGCAGCAGCACCTTGGAACCGGAGGCGGCGAGCTCCAGCATGTCCTCGGAGGAGATCCAGTCGATCTTCCGGGCCTTCTTCACGACGCGGGGGTCCGCGGTGAAGACGCCGTCCACGTCGGTGTAGATCTCGCAGACCTCGGCGTCCAGCGCCGCGGCGAGCGCGACGGCGGTGGTGTCCGAGCCGCCCCGGCCGAGGGTGGTGATGTCCTTGGAGTCCGCGGACACGCCCTGGAAGCCGGCGACGATGGCGATGTTGCCCTCGTCCAGCGCGGTGCGGATACGGCCCGGCGTGACATCGATGATGCGCGCTTTGTTGTGGACCGAGTCGGTGATCACGCCTGCCTGGCTACCGGTGAACGACTGGGCCTCGTGGCCCAGGTTTTTGATCGCCATGGCCAGCAGGGCCATGGAGATCCGCTCTCCGGCGGTCAGCAGCATGTCGAATTCGCGTCCGGCAGGCATGGGAGAAACCTGCTCGGCGAGATCGATCAGCTCGTCCGTCGTGTCGCCCATCGCGGAAACCACGACGACCACCTGGTGGCCGTTCTTCTTGGCGTCCACGATCCGCTTGGCGACGCGCTTGATGCCTTCGGCATCGGCTACGGAGGAGCCTCCGTACTTCTGCACGACAAGGCCCACGTGCGCTCCTCGCTCAGTCCGTCTCATTGCTGGTGCAGTCTAACGAGCGCCCGGGATCCGACCGCTTCGTACCACATCATGAGACGTGAAGATCAAAGGATGGGTTCCCGTGCGCGGGTGTTCTTTCGCGCGGGTGCTCATTTCGCGCGGACTCATGCGCGGCCGAGGCCACCCAGTTCCTGGGCCATCACTTGGCCCGCCTGCTCCGCGAGGTCGTCCTCCGTGAGGTCCTCGTCCGTGTCCAGGCCGTCCAGGGCCGCGAGCGGCTGGTCCAGGCGCACGTGCGCGATCAGCGACTGGAGCGCGCGCAGGGTGGCCGAGGCCGTCGGACCCCAGTTGGTGAAGTACGAGAACTGCCACCACCACAGCGCCTCGGTGATCCGGCCGGCCTGGTGGTGGATGAGCCCGTGCCGCAGGTCGGCGACCACGTCGGCCAGGTCGTCGGAGATCCGGTGCGCGACCGGGGCCTTGCGCGGCTCGTACGGGTCGAAGACCTCGGAGTAGACGTCGACCGGCTCCAGCATGATCGCGAACCGCTCGCGCAGGTCGTCCACGTCCGGCTCCGGGCCCAGGTCGGGCTCGTAACGCTCGTCCGGCAGGACGTCCTGGTACGCGCCCAGCCGGCCGCCCGCCAGCAGCAGCTGGGAGACCTCCAGAAGGAGGAACGGCACCGCGCTGTCCGGGTCCTCGCCCTTGGCCACCTCGGTGACCGCGACGATGAAGGACTCGATCTGGTCCGCGATCGAGGCCGCGAAGTCGTCCGGATCCTGGCCCAGTGCGTGCAGCGTTGCGTCAGACATCGAGAAGTCGCCTTCCTTCAAAGGCCCGCCCGAGCGTGACCTCGTCCGCGTACTCCAGATCTCCCCCGACGGGGAGCCCGCTGGCCAGGCGGGTGACCTTCAGGCCCATGGGCTTGATCATGCGGGCGAGGTAGGTGGCGGTCGCCTCGCCCTCCAGGTTCGGGTCGGTGGCCAGGATCAGCTCGGTCACCTCGCCGTCCGCCAGCCGCGCCAGCAGCTCGCGGATCCGCAGGTCGTCGGGGCCGACGCCCTCGATCGGGCTGATCGCACCGCCGAGGACGTGGTACCTGCCCCGGAACTCGCGGGTCCGCTCGATCGCGACGACGTCCTTCGGCTCCTCCACGACACAGATGACCGTGGTGTCGCGGCGCGGGTCGCGGCAGATGTTGCACCGCTCCTCCTGCGCCACGTTCCCGCACACCGCGCAGAACCGGACCTTGTCCTTCACCTCGAGCAGCGCGTGCGCGAGGCGGCGGACGTCGGTGGGCTCCGCCTGCAGGATGTGGAAGGCGATCCGCTGCGCGCTCTTGGGCCCGACGCCGGGCAGCCTGCCCAGTTCGTCGATCAGGTCCTGGACCACGCCTTCGTACAACGGACTGCCTTCTTTCGTTCGGGTGGGGTGGGAGTGCTAGAAGGGAAGGCCGGGGATGCCGCTGCCGCCGCCCAGCCCCTGGGCCAGCGGGCCCAGCTTCTGCTGCTGGAGCGCCTGGGCATTCTCGCTGGCCGCCTGCACCGCCG
Source organism: Streptomyces sp. NPDC058525 (assembly GCF_042719495.1). Classification (NCBI taxonomy): domain Bacteria; kingdom Bacillati; phylum Actinomycetota; class Actinomycetes; order Kitasatosporales; family Streptomycetaceae; genus Streptomyces; species Streptomyces sp. NPDC058525. Next base: position 249,798 of record NZ_JBHXNP010000001.1, on the reverse strand, counting down.
CGACCACCAGGTCGGCGAGGGTCTCGGTGTCCTCGGGGTCCACCGCCTTCGGGTCGATCACCAGGGCGCGCAGCTCACCGGAACCGGTCACCGTCGCCTTGACGAGGCCGCCGCCGGCCTGGCCCTCGACCTCGGTCCTGGCCAGCTCTTCCTGGGCCGCGGCGAGGTCCTGCTGCATCTTCTGGGCCTGCTGGAGCAGCTGCTGCATGTTGGGCTGGCCACCACCGGGAATCACAGGTCACTCACTCCGTAGCGTCGGTCCAAGCCTGGGGCAGCTTGGTCAATCCGAGCCTACGTGCTCCCCGGGCGCTGCGCCCTACGCCGTGAGGACCAACTCTTTCGAGTGAGAGACAGGACGTATGCGTACCTGATGGAGACCTCCTTGTGGGCGGAAATCCCGGGATTCGTTGCCCATCGCGCCCCATTCGAAGGTAGGAAGAGCATGCGCATCATTGCGCACACGCGCACCACCACACGTCAGCGCAGGCAGAGGGAGTGCCGGGTGAGCCAGCCGGAGATGCAGCCCGAGGGGCCACCCCGGGATCCCCGGGATCCCCGGGAGGAGGGCAGCGGACCGATGGCGGCGGGCGATCTGACCGGGCGGCCGTTCCCCCTCGGGGACTGGGGCGAGCCTGCCGAGCGCCTCGACGAGCTCTACCGCCGCGTCGAGGCCGATGCGCTGCGCACCGCCGAGTGGTACCTGTCCGACCGGGCGTGGAAGCGCCGGGGGGCGCGCGTGCTGCGCGTCGGAGCCGCCCTGGGCGCCGTCACGGGCGCCGCGCTGCCGCTGATGGAGCTGACGGGCTCGGCGGCGGGCGCGTCGGCGTACGGGTTCGTGTCGCTGCTGCTGGCGGCGGCCTGCCTGGCCTGCGACCGGTTCTTCGGCCTCACCTCGGGCTGGATGCGGGACGTGGCCACGGCCCAGGCGGTGCAGCGCCGCCTCCAGACCCTGCAGTTCGACTGGGCCTCGGAGAACGTGCGGGAGGTGCTCGGGCCGACCGAGGGCACGGCCAGCGAGGCCGCCGAGCGGTGCCTGACGGTGCTGCGGCGGTTCTCGGAGGACGTGACGGAGCTGGTGCGCTCCGAGACCGCGGAGTGGATGGTGGAATTCAGCTCCGGCCCGGCCCCCCTGGTCATGCAGTCCCTGGGCGCCAACGGGGCCCGCCCGGACGCCTACGTCCCCCCGGCCCGCTTCCCCCTCCCGCCGGGCACCCGCCCCAACATGCCGCGCCAGCGGCCCCCGGAGCAGCCGCGCTGAGGGGGCGCGGGGGGCCTTGGTTTTCGGGGCGGGGGCCGGCGCGCGCCCGGCTCAGCTGAAGATGATCATCGATCCCTGACCCAGGCTCCGCGTGGCAGCGGCGTGCAGCCCCAGCCACACGTGCCGCTCCCGCGCGAACGGACTGTCGTCGTACGGAATCGGCCCCGCGGGCTCCTCCAGCGAGGTCGGCCTCCCCGGCGGAGCAGGCGCGGCGGGCGGGTTCCCGGGGTCTATCCCGATGGCCGGAGCCACCACCCACAGCTCCCGCAGCAGCCCCTGCGCGGACCCCAGCGGCCCTCCGCCGGCCAGCAGTTCCTCGTTCGCCAGCGGAGCCGCGAAGTCCACCGGAACGTACGCCCCGGCATGGTCGTAGTGCCACACCAGGTGCGACTGCTGGGCCGTCGGCTCGAACATCTCCAGCAGCTGCTCGTAGTCCCCGCCCAGCTCGTCCACCGGGGTCACCGGGAGCCCGCAGATCTGGAGCAGGTACGCCCGCCGCAGGAAGTGCAGGGCGTCGTAGTCGAAGCCGGCGACCGGGGCCACGTCCCCGCTCAGGCCCGGCATGTAGGCGAACACGGGCACGGACGGCAGCCCGGCCTCGCCGAGCGCCTTGTCGTACGAGGCGATCTCTTCCGCGAACGGGTTGTCGGGGCTGTGGCACAGCACGTCGACAAGGGGGACCAGCCACAGGTCACAGGCCACGCGGGCTCCGATCAGTCGTTGCCGCCGATCCGGCCAGCGTAGTGCGCCGGACACGCTCCGCGAAGGGGTGCGCAGAACCCGTACTCCTGGAACCCGTACTCCTAGAGCCAGGCGCTCCTAGAGCCCGGCCGCCCAGTCCAGCCCGTGCTGGTTGTACCCCTGCACGATGCGGCGCACCGCGTCGGCGTCGGCGAGGGTCACCGCGTCCACCAGGTCGCTGTGCTTGTCCCACAGCGCCGCCCGCAGCCGCTCCGGATCGCGCTGGAGGTAGGGCACGGCGAAGACCCAGCACTGCACACGGATGCGGTGCAGGAACTCCGAGATGTAGGTGTTCCCGACCAGCTCGCTCAGCTCCCGCCAGAAGCGCAGGTCGTAGCCGATCAGCACTTCGAGCGAACCGCTCTGCACGGCCCTGCGCGCCTCCTCGGCCCGGCGCCGCACGGACACCAGCAACTCGCCCGAACCCATGGCGGCGCCCCGCTCGGCGAGCCTGCGGAAGATCCCGTCCACGACCAGTGAGCGGGCCTCGATCATTCCCCGGAAGTCGTCCACGGAGAAGATCCGCACCCGGAAGCCCCGGTGCTGGACCAGTTCGAGCAGTCCCTGGGCCGAGAGGTCGACCAGCGCCTCGCGGACCGGGGTCGCGGAGACCTCGTACTGCTCGGCGATCTGCTTGACGGTGAACTCGGTCCCGGGCGGCAGGCGTCCCGCGAGCACCTCGTCACGCAGCGCGTCCGCGATCTGCTGGCGAAGTGTGTTGCGGGTGACAGCGCCGCTGCCTGGCATAGGGGTCCGTCTCCTTAGGTGAACTCCGGACACCTTAGGCCAGGCAGCGAGGCTGAAATAGAGCGGTTGTAGAACGGTATGCGAATGTGCCGTCCGCTATCCGGACGTGGTGTGGCGGTCGGCGACCGTCAGCGCCTCGTCCAGCAGCGCCAGCCCCTCCTTCGCCTCCGTCTCCGAAATGGTGCACGGCGGGACGACGTGGGTGCGGTTCATGTTGACGAACGGCCACAGCCCGGAGGCCTTGCAGGCCGCCGCGAATTCGGCCATCGGCGCGTTGTCGGCGCCCGAGGCGTTGTACGGGACGAGGGGCTCGCGCGTCTGCTTGTCCCGTACGAGCTCCAGGGCCCAGAAGGTGCCCAGCCCGCGGACCTCGCCGACCGAGGGGTGCCGCTCGGCGATCTCGGCGAGCGCCGGGCCGATCACGTTCGCGCCGAGGTGGGCGGCGTGCTCGACGATGCCCTCCTCCTCCATCGCGTTGATGGTGGCGACGGCGGCGGCGCAGGCCAGCGGGTGGCCGGAGTACGTGAGTCCGCCCGGGTAGGGGCGGGTCGCGAAGGTCTCGGCGATGGCGGCGGAGATGGCCACGCCGCCGAGCGGCACGTATCCGCTGTTCACGCCCTTCGCGAAGGTGATCAGGTCGGGGGTGACGCCCCAGTGGTCGGCGGCGAACCACTTGCCGGTGCGGCCGAAGCCCGACATGACCTCGTCGAGGATGAAGACGATGCCGTGGCGGTCGCAGAGCTCGCGCACGCCCGCGAGGTAGCCGGGCGGCGGGGTCATGATCCCGGCGGTGCCGGGGACGCTCTCCAGGATGATCGCCGCGATGGTCTGCGGCCCCTCGAAGGCGATGGTGTCGGCGAGGTGGGCGAGGGCGCGCTCGCACTCCTCGGCCTCGGTGGCGGCGTGGAAGGCGGAGCGGTAGAGGTACGGGCCCCAGAAGTGCACGACACCGGCGGCGGCCGTATCGGAGGGCCAGCGGCGCGGGTCGCCGGTGAGGTTGATCGCGGCGGCGGTGGCCCCGTGGTACGAGCGGTAGGTGGACAGCACCTTCTGCCGGCCGGTGTGCAGCCGGGCCATGCGGACGGCGTTCTCGACGGCCTCGGCGCCGCCGTTGGTGAAGAAGATCTTGTCGAGGTCGCCCGGGGTCCGCTCGGCGATGAGGCGTGCGGCCTCGGAGCGGACGTCGACGGCGAAGCCGGGCGCGAGGGTGCAGAGCCGGGCGGCCTGCTCCTGGACGGCGGCGACGACCTTGGGGTGCTGGTGGCCGATGTTGGTATTGACCAGCTGGGAGGAGAAGTCGAGGAAGCGCTTGCCGTCGTAGTCCCAGAAGTACGACCCCTCGGCCCCGGCCACGGCGAGGGGGTCGATCAGGGCCTGGGCGGACCAGGAGTGGAAGACGTGCTTCCGGTCGGCGTCCTTCACTGCGGCGAGGGTGTGCGAGGTGACATGAGGGGTCATGCCGTCACGCTAGAAGTGTGCAGGTGGGACGGGATATCGGCGGACTGTATGGGGGTGGGGGGCCGGTCTCGGCAGTCTGTCTGCCGCGCGGCGGGGCGTTCGGCAGGCAATCGGCATGGATTGACAACATCCTGTCATTATGACAGTCTCTTGTCATAGAGCGGATCGCAAGGACAGTACGCAGGAGCACGAGCACGAGCACGGCAGCACAGAGGACGAGCACCGCACAGAGCAGGCCCTGAACGTCAACGCCAGTCAACGCCGGAGGCGATCACGATGAACGAGACCCCGCGCAAGCCCGTCCACCTCGCCGTCTACGACACGTACGCGGACTGGGAGACCGGCCACACCACCGCACACCTGACCCAGCGCGGTCACCAGGTCCGCACCGTCGCCCTGTCCGCGGAGCGGCCCGTCACCACCATGGGCGGCGTACGCATCCAGCCCGACCAGGCGCTGGCCGAGCTGCGGCCGCAGGACTCCTCGCTGCTGATCCTCACCGGCGCCGCGCTCTGGGACACCGGCGAGGAGCTGGCGCCGTTCGCGGCGAAGGCCCGGGAGTTCCTGGACGCCGGCGTTCCGGTCGCGGCGATCTGCGGAGCCACGGCCGGGCTCGCCCGGGAGGGCCTGCTGGACGGGCGCGCCCACACCAGCGCGGTCTCCTTCTACCTGGCGGAGCAGCCGGGGTACGGGGGCGCCGAGCACTACGTCGAGGCCGACGCGGTGACGGACGGCGACCTGATCACGGCGGGGCCGACGGAGCCGGTGGCCTTCGCCCGCGAGGTCTTCGCGCGGCTGGACGTGTACAAGCCGGACGTACTGGACGCGTGGTACCGCCTCTTCCACGACTCGGACGCGAGCGCGTACCCGGTCCTGATGGCGGCGGAGGAGTCGGGCGATGCGTGAGGCGGAGGGTGAGCGTGAGGCGGGTGGTGAGCATGAGGCGGGTCCTGGGTCGGACGCGGGGCCGGAGCGTGATGCGGGGCCTGGGAGGGACGCCGAGCCGTTGTCGCTCCGTGCTCGTCAGGACCTCCTGAGCCGGACCGCGCTCGGAGTGTTCCGCCTCAACGGCCAGTTCCTCGCGGTATCGGAGGAGCTGGCCCGCCCGGCCGGCCTGACCGCCGCGTGGTGGCAGGTGCTCGGCGCCGTGCTCCGGGAGCCGCTCCCGGTCGCGGGGATCGCCCGGGCCATGGGCATCACGCGGCAGAGCGTCCAGCGCATCGCCGACCTGCTCGCCGCCAAGGGCCTCGCGGAGTACGTACCGAACCCTGCCCACCGCCGCGCCAAGCTCCTGCGCCCGACCGAAGCGGGCCGCGCGGCGATCGCCCGCATCACCCCGGGCCACGCCTCCCTGGCCACCCGCCTGGCGGAGGAACTGGGCGACGCGGCGTTCGCGGAAACGGTGCACGTCCTGGACCGCCTGACGAAGGCCCTGGACGCGATGGCCGAGCCGCGGGCCGACGGCTAGCCGGTCCGGGGACGCGGCGGCGCGGGAGTACTGGACGAGCCGGGGCCAGGACCCGGCTCCACGCTGGCGCGCGGGCTACGTGGAGACGCTGTCGGCCGCCGGCTGAGCCCGGCCGGCCGAGCGGCGGACGGTTTTCCGGACCCTTACGCCCCGCCGAGTACGTCCAGCTCCTCCCCGATGGCGGCCCGCAGGCCGTCGTGGCGCTCGCTCAGCGCGTGCCGTTCGTCGCGCCAGTACTCCTCCCCGTACAACCACACGGGTAGCCGGACCAGGTCGGCGGGCTCCCAGTCGTACCGCGGCCAGATGTGGGCGTGGAGGTACGGGTCGGTGTTGCCCAGGATCTCGATGTTGACGCGGCGGAACGCGGGGTCGAGGCGGCGGCAGGCTCGTTCGACGGCTTCGGCGAGCCGCTCCATGTCGGTGAGGTACGCGGTCCTGCGCGCCCGGGGCAGGTCGGAGAGTCGGGTCACCGCGGGATCGTCGGTCAGCAGGACCGAGTACCCGGGCAGGAACTGCCGGTCCCCGATCACGGCGAAGCCCGATTCGAGGCGGCGCAGGACGGTCGGGTTCTGCCCCCGGTGTGCGGTGCCGATGCGGTCGTGACGCCAGTCGGTTTCGATCATCCAGCGACCTTAACCGGCGGGTCTGGCCGGGGGAGTTCGGGATCGGCGTTGCCCTCAGGTATCCCCTGTCATACCTGAGAGCTATGCAGGAACACGGCTCTGGAGCGGGACGCCGATGAGGGGTCTCGATTTCTAACTTCGGTGGCAGAGAAGGGCGCTGACGGCTCTTCCCGAGCGGAGGAAGAGACGATGGCGGCGGGGACGACCACGAGCACGAAGAGCGCTGCGGCAAGGGCAACAGCGACGGCAACGGCGACGGCGACGGCGATGCCGGAGGCGGGCGGTCGTGGCCGTGTTCGTGACCGTGGCCGTGGCCGCGGCCGTGGTCGTGGCCGTGGCCCGGCGGGTATCGCCCGTCACCTGGCGGGGCCCGGTCGGCCGCGCCGGACCCTGCTGGCGGCGCTGGTCGCTGCGGCCGTCGTGGTTCCGGTGTCCGCCGCCGCCTCCCCCAACGTCCCCGCGCCCATACCCGCGGCGTTCGCCGAGTCCGCCGCGCCCCTCGACCGGTACGCGGCCAACCGGGCCAACCTGGCCGAGGCGGCGCGGATGGCGGCGGACGCCGGACGCACCGGGCGGGCGGCGAGGCTGCGCGCCATGGACGCGGCCGGTACGGCGCGGTTCCTCGCCTTCGACGGCCGTGGAAGCGGCCGGGCCGTCGAGGTGTTCGGCGATCTGGAGACCGCCGACCGGGTCGCCGTCCTGGTGCCCGGGTCCGATACGACGCTCGACACCTACCAGAGGTTCCGTGCCGGGGCCGTCTCCCTCCAGCAGCGCCTCCAGGCCGCGCATCCGCGCTCCGCCGTGGTCGCCTGGCTGGGGTACGACACCCCCGGCACGGTCAGCACGACCGTCCTGACCGCAGCCCGCGCCGACGAGGCCGCCGCCGAACTGGGGCCCTTCCTCGACCGGTTGCGGGACATGGCCGGACCGGGCGCCCGGCTCTCGCTGCTCTGCCACTCGTACGGCTCGGTGGTCTGCGCCCGTACGGAGACCGGGCCGGCGGTCGCCGACATCGTGCTGTTCGGCAGCCCGGGCACCGGGGCCGATTCCGCCCGGGACCTCCCGACGGGTGCCCGGGTCTGGGCGGGGCGGGGCAGCGGCGACTGGATCGGCCATGTCCCGCACGCCCGGCTCGGCGCGATCGGCTTCGGCACCGACCCCGTCGACCCCGCCTTCGGAGCCCGGGCGTTCGCCGCCGGCGCCGTCGGGCACAGCGACTACCTCAAGCCCGGCACCGAGTCCCTGGACCACCTGTCCGCCATCGTCCTCGGCGCCGCCGACGTCTCCGGCGCCCCCGCGACCGCGACCCCCTCGGAGGTTTCCCGTGCGTGAGCTCCGTACCCGCTGGTCCGCCCTGGCCGAGGGCATCGACGCGGCGACCCCGGCCTGCCGCGACCGCGCCGTGGACGCGCTGCGGGCCTTCGCGATCCTCGGCGTGGTCCTCGGCCACTGGCTGGTCACCGCCCTGACCACCGCCGACGGCGGGCTGAGCAACACCAGTCCGCTGGCGTACACGAGCATGCTCGCCCCGGTGTCCTGGGTGTTCCAGACACTGGCCGTCTTCTTCCTCGTCGGCGGCCGGGTCGCCGCCCGCGGCTGGGCCTCGGCGCGGGAGCGCGGGGACTCGTACCGCAGTTGGGTCGGCGGGCGGCTGGGCCGGCTCTTCCGCCCGGTCGCCGCCGTGCTCGTCCTGTGGACGGTCGTCGCGGGCGGGATGCTGGTCGGCGGGGTGGCCATCCCCACCGTGCAGACGCTGGTCAAGCTGGTGCTGTCACCGCTGTGGTTCCTGCTCGTGTTCGCGGTGCTGACCGCCGCGACCCCGCTCGTGGCCCGGCTCCATCCGCTGTGGCCACTGGCCGTGGTGGCGGGTGTCGACCTGTGGCGGTTCGGGCTCGGCGGGCCCGAGTGGGTCGGCTGGGTCAATGTGGCCGCCGGCTGGCTCGTCCCCTACACCCTGGGCGCCGCATGGTCCCGGGGTGCGTTCGCCCGGCGCGGGCCCGCGGTCCTGCTGGTCGCGGCGGGCACGGTCGCCACGGCCGCGCTGATCCTGTGGGGCGGGTATCCGGCGTCGATGGTCGGCGTGCCCGGGGCGGCCGTGTCGAACCTGAACCCGCCGACGCTCGCCGCGGTCGCGTTCGGACTGGCCCAGTGCGGGCTGGCCCTGCTGCTGCGCGAGCCGCTCGCCCGGGCCATGCGGAGGCCGGGCGCCTGGGCTGCGGTGGCCCTGCTGAACCTCTCCGCCATGACCGTCTTCCTCTGGCACCAGACCGCCATGATGGCCGTCACCGCCCTCGGGCTGCTGGCCCCCGCCGACCTGCCCGGGCTGCACACCGTGCCCGACTCCCTGATGTGGATACCGGCCCGGCTGCTGTGGCTGCCCGTGTTCGCCGTCGCTTTGACGGTGTGCTGGGCCGCGTTCCGCGCGTACGAGCGCGGCGGCCGCCCGGCACCGGAGGGAACCAGCCGCATCGTCGCCGGCTCCGACCGCCGGGCGACGGCCCCCGTCGAGGAGATCACCCATGCCTAGGCTGGAGCCCGTGACCAAGCCGAGCGAGTCCCCCGTACCCGACGCCCGCGGGCGCTCTGACGGCCGTCCCGCGCTGCGCGGCCTTGCCCGGGACCTGCTCACCCTGGAGTGGAACCCGCTGCCCCGCATGTCGCGGCCGCGCTGGCTGGCCTGGCTGCCGCACGCGGTCGTCGGCTACGCGGCCGTGGTCTCGTGCGCCCTCACGGTCATGCAGCTCGAGGACCACTACGAGGTCTCGGGCGGCCCGGTCGTCGCCTTGGCCCTGCTGACCGGTGCCTCCATCGTGCTCGGGATGTTCCGGCCCCTCGCCGGCTGGTGGCTCGGCCTCGTCACCGCGGCCCTGATCGCGTGGACGATCCACGACCGGGTCGGCCAGGGCCAGTCCTGGCCGTGGACACCCGCCGGGGCCTTCACGTTCGCACCGCTGATCCTGCTGGCGGCCCTGCGGGTGCCGCCCCGGGTGACGGTCGGGGTCGTGGGGGTCTCGGTCCTCTGCTCCGGGCTGGCCGAGGCCGTCTTCAGGCCACCGGGGAGTCAGTCGCTTGTCGCGGGCGTGGCACTGCTCTTCGGCTTCGTCGGCGTCCTCGGCTATGCGCTCCGCGCGACGCGCCTGGCCCGCGGCAAGCTCGTCGAGCAGGAGTCCCTCACCGCCGAGGAGCGCGCCCGGCGCACGCTGCTGGAGGAGCGCAGCCGTATCGCCCGCGAGCTGCACGACGTCGTCGCGCACCACATGTCGGTCATCTCCATCCAGGCGCAGGTCGCCCCGCACCTCGTGGAGAACCCGTCGCAGGAGCTCAAGGAGAACCTCGCGGGCATCCGGGAGAACGCCCTGGAAGCCCTCACGGAGCTGCGGCGGGTGCTGGGCGTGCTGCGCTCCGAGCAGGCCGACGATCCGCAGGCCCCGCAACACCCGCAGCCGACCCTCGCCGAGCTGGACAGCCTCGTGGACAACGTGCGGGGAGCCGGGCTGCACGTCACCACCGAGATAGCGGGCATACGCCGGCCGTTGACACCCGGCGTCGAGCTCACCGCGTACCGGATCGTGCAGGAGGCACTGAGCAACTGCCTGCGCCACGCGCCCGGTTCGAAGGTGGAGGTCGGCATCGCGTACGGGCCTCGCGACCTGCACCTGTGCGTGGCCAACTCCGCGCCGACCCGGCGTGCGGCGCCTTCGCCCGGTGCGGGGCACGGGCTGCTCGGGATGCGCGAGCGGGCAGGCATGCTGGGGGGCGAGCTGGCCGCCGGTCCCCTGCCCGACGGCGGGTACGAGGTGACCGCGGTACTTCCGATGGATCCACGGGTCTCGCCCGGCGGTTCCGCATCCGAGACGACGAGGGATTCATGAGCACCCCGATCAAGGTGATGATCGCCGACGACCAGATGATGGTCCGGCAGGGCTTCACCGTGCTTCTCAACGCCCAGCCCGACATCGAGGTGGTCGGCCAGGCCGTCGACGGAGCGGACGCCGTGGCCAAGACCGGCGAACTGGGCCCGGACGTGGTCCTGATGGACATCCGCATGCCGGGGATGGGCGGCATCGAGGCCACGTCCGTCATCACGGGCGCCCCGGGCGCCACCGTGAAGGTGCTGGTGCTGACCACCTTCGACCTCGACGAGTACGTGTATGAGGCGCTGCGGGCCGGGGCCTCCGGGTTCCTGCTGAAGGACGCGTCGGCCGACCAGCTCGCGGAGGCCGTGCGGGTGGTGGCCGCCGGGGAGGCACTGCTCTCGCCGAACATCACGAAGCGGCTGATCACCGAGTTCTCCCGGCTGGGGGCGCCGCGGGCGCCGTCGCGGGCGCGGATCGACGAGCTGACCGAGCGGGAGACCGAGGTGCTGACCCTCGTCGCCCAGGGTCTGTCGAACGCGGAGATCGCGGCCCACCTGACCGTGGCCGAGCAGACGGTGAAGACCCATGTGGGCCGGATCCTGGTGAAGCTGGGGCTGCGAGACCGCACCCAGGCCGCCGTGTTCGCGTACGAGACCGGGCTGGTCCGTCCGACGGGCTACTGAGATCACCCGCGTAGTACCTGAGAGGGACCTGCGGAAATCCCCTTGGGCGGCGACGCGGATGACGCCGGCACCGGCCTACGGTTGTGTGTATGACCGAGACGACCACCGGGGGGACAGCCCGGACGCCTGAAATCCAAATGGCATCGGGGGTGATCGAGACCCTGCGCCAGGACCTCTTCACCGACATCTTCGCCTACCGGCCTCTGCCACTGGTGGAGACCCAGGGGCGCTTCGGGCGCCGGCTGCCCGGGGCGATACGCAAGTACGCGCCGTGGAGGCAGTATGCGGCGGTGGCGGGCCTGGCGTTCTTCGTCGTGCTGTTCACGGGCGCCACGCACTCTCCCTACATGGGCGACGCCGGCAAACTCGCCGTGGGGCTCATAGCCGCGGCCCCGGTGCTGATGACGCTGGTGCGGCCGGTGGCCGCGTGGTGGGCGGCCGTGGCGATGACGCTGGTGCTCGCCGTGATCGGTGGGGGCGCGGGCTGGCCCTGGAGCCCGGGCAGCTTCCTCTCCTACCTCACGGTGATGGTCCTCGTCACCCTGCGGACCGGCCCGCGGGTCGCGGCCTGGATGTGGACGCTGACCCTCGCGCTCGGCTTCGGGATGTCGGTGCTGCTCGGCAACGGGTTCGGGACCGGTCTGCCGCAGATGGCGGTGACCTCGGCGTTCGCGCTGGCGATCGCGAGCAGCATCCAGATACGCCGCTCCGCGAAGGCCGAGGTGAGCGCGCAGCAGGAGGTCACGGCCGTCGAGCGGGACAAGCGGACGCTGCTCGAGGAGCGGACGACGATCGCGCGGGAGCTGCACGACGTGGTCGCTCACCACATGTCGGTGGTGGCGATCCAGGCGGAGGCCGCGCCGTACCGGGTGAAGAACCCGCCGCCGGAGCTGGAGGCGGCGTTCGTCACCATCCGGGAGAACGCGGTGGCGGCTCTGACGGAGCTGCGGCGGGTGCTGGGTGTGGTGCGCTCCGCGGACTATGAGGCTCCGGACGCCCCGCAGCCGACGCTGGCCTCGCTGGACGGGCTGCTGGCCAATGTGCGCGAGGCGGGGCTGAGCGTGGACAAGACGGTCACGGGCGCCGTGCGGGAACTGCCTCAGGGGGTCGAGCTGTCGGCCTACCGGATCATCCAGGAGGCGCTGAGCAACACGCTGCGGCACGCGCCGGGGTCGGCCGCCTCGATCGAGGTCTCCTATGTGCTGGGCGGCCTGGGGATACGCGTCGTCAACGGGCCGGCGACCGGGGACGTACGGCCCTCGCCGGGGGCCGGGCACGGGATCACGGGGATGCGGGAGCGCGTGGCCATGCTGGAAGGGGAGATGACGGCCGGCGCCACGGCGGCGGGCGGGTACGAGGTGGCGGTGTTCATACCGGTGCCCCACCGTGCGGAGCCCGCGGCCGAGTCCCAGAAGGACACCGGGACGGGGACGGGGGTGGCGACGCCATGACGATCAGAGTGCTGATCGTCGACGACCAGATGATGGTGCGCGAGGGCTTCTCCGTCCTGCTGAACGCCATGGAGGGCATCGAGGTCGTCGGCGAGGCCGTCGACGGCCGTGAGGCCATCGCACAGGTGGCGGCGCTGCGGCCGGATGTGGTGCTGATGGACATCCGGATGCCGCTGATGAACGGGCTGGAGGCGACGCGGGAGATCGTGGCCGCCGACACGGACGCGAAGGTGCTGGTCCTGACGACCTTCGACCTCGACGAGTACGTGTACCAGGCACTGCGGGCCGGGGCCTCCGGGTTCCTGCTCAAGGACGCGTCGGCCCGTCAGCTGGCCGATGGGGTACGGGTGGTGGCGGCCGGGGAAGCGCTGTTGGCGCCGTCGGTGACCAAGCGGCTGATCTCGGAGTTCTCGAAGCTCGCCGAGACACCGAGGGTCGCGGATCCGGCGGGGCTGGGCGAGTTGACGGACCGTGAGAAGGAGGTGCTGGTGCTGATCGCGCAGGGGCTGTCCAACGGGGAGATAGCCGGCCGGCTGATCGTCGCCGAGTCCACCATCAAGACCCATGTCAGCCGCATCCTGGTGAAGCTGGGCCTGCGCGACCGGACCCAGGCCGCCGTGTTCGCCTATGAGACCCGGCTGGTGACTCCGTCGTAGGGTGCGGGGATGGGCTTTGATCCGTGGGATGCCGCGTTCGTCGCCGATCCGTACCCGGCGTACCGGGAGTTGCGGGAGCAGGGGCGGGCGATGTGGTGCGAGGCCACCGGACAGTGGCTGGTGCCGCACTACGCCGATGTGAGTGCGCTGCTGCGGGACCGGCGGCTGGGGCGGACCTATCTGCACCGGTTCACGCACGAGGAGTTCGGTCGCGAGGCACCGCCCCCGGAGCACGAGCCCTTCGAGGTGCTCAACGGGAACGGGCTGCTGGACCTGGAGGATCCCGCGCATGCGCGGGTGCGCCGGCTGGTCGCGAAGGCCTTCACCCCGCGGACGGTGGAGCGGCTGGTGCCGGCCGTGCGGCGGCTGGCCGGGGAGCTGGTCGGGCAGTTGCTCGCGGACGGGGGCGGGGATCTGCTCACCGTGGTCGCCGAACCGCTGCCCGTGGCGGTGATCGCGGAGCTGCTGGGCGTGCCGGAGGCGGACCGGGGGATGCTGCGGCCCTGGTCGGCGGACATCTGCGGGATGTATGAGCTCCGGCCGGACGAGGAGACGGCGCGGCGGGCGGTGCGGGCGAGCGTGGAGTTCAGCGCGTACCTGCGCGGGCTGATCGCCGAGCGGCGCGCACGGCCCGGCGAGGACCTGATCTCCGGTCTGATCGCCGCTCACGACGAGGACGGCAGGCTCAGCGAGCAGGAGATGATCTCCACCTGTGTGCTCCTGCTGAACGCCGGGCACGAGGCCACCGTCAACACCACGGTAAACGGCTGGTGGGCGCTGTTCCGCAATCCCGGGCAGCTCGATGCGCTGCGCGCGGATCCGAATCCCGAAAAGTTGTCCACAGCTGTGGATGAACTCATGCGGTACGACACTCCCCTCCAGTTGTTCGAGCGCTGGGTGCTCGACGACATCCGGATCGGGGACACCGAGATCCCCCGCGGGGCCGAGGTCGCGCTGCTCTTCGGGTCCGCGAACCGGGATCCCGCGCGGTTCGCCGATCCCGACACGCTGGACCTCGTACGGGCCGACAACGCGCATGTGTCCTTCGGGGCCGGGATCCACTACTGCCTGGGGGCGCCGCTCGCGCGCCGGGAGCTGGAGGCTTCCTTCGGGGCACTGCTGGCCGACAGCGTCCCGCCACTGCGGCTCGCCGAGGAGCCGCGCTGGCGGGACGGGTACGTCATCCGGGGGCTGGAGCGCCTGCTCGTGACGTTCTAGGCGGAGAGCGCCTGCGACGGGGTCTAGGCCGCCATGTCGCGGCGGCGCAGGGCCGCGAGGCCGGCCGCCGTCAGGGCCGCCGCCAGAGCCGTCAGGACCAGCAGCGGGGTCCAGTTCAGGGCCTCGGCTCCGGGCAGCTTCGGCAGGTGGGCGAAGGGCGAGAGGTCCATGACGGCCTCCGGGAGCCGCAGCGCGGGCCCGACCCAGCCCAGGGCCAGCGCGGCCCCGGCCACCGCCCAGGCGGCCACCGCGTACCTCGGGGCCGCGCCGTACAGCAGGGCGGCGACGGCCCCGATCACCCAGACCGCCGGGAGCTGCGCGAGCGTGGCACCGACGGCCCCGGCGACGTCCTGCCCGTGTCCGATGCCCAGGCCGAGCCCGCCGAGCAGCAGGATCAGCGCCGAGCCCGCGAAGGCCACGGCCAGGTGGCCGCCGGCCCAGCGCAGCCGGCCGACCGCGTTCGCCAGCAGCGGTTCGGCACGCTGCCCCGACTCCTCGCCGCTCAGCCGCAGCACCGCCGAGACGATGTACAGGGCGGCGACCAGGCCGAGCATCCCCGCCATCGTGGCGAGGAACGCGTCGGCGATCCCGCTCTGACCGCCCATCCGCTCGATGATCTCCCGGGTCTTGTCGTTGTCGCCGACCAGCTCCGTGGCCCCCTCCGTCATCCCGCCGAAGACCAGGCCGACGGCCAGGAATCCCAGGCTCCAGCCGGTCAGGCTGCCGCGCTGCAGCCGCCAGGCCAGGGCCCCGGTCGAGCCGAGCCGGCCCCGCGCGGGGCCGGGGCGGGCGGGCAGGAAGCTCATGCCCACGTCGCGCCGCCCGGCCAGCGCGTACGCGGCCGCCACCTGCGCGGTCACGGCCGCGGCGAACAGGGCGAGCACCCACCAGCGTTCGGCGGCGAAGGCCCGTACGTGCTCCAGCCACCCCAGCGGCGAGACCCAGGTCAGTACCGACGAGCCGGTCCGCGAGCCCGCGTCGCCCGCGGCGCGCAGGACGAAGGCGGTGCCGAGCAGCGCCCCGGCGAGCCCCTTCGCGAGCCGTGCGCTCTCCGTGAGCTGGGCCGCGATGCCCGCCAGCCCCGCGAAGACCATCCCGGTGGCGCCGAGGGCGAGCCCCAGGGCCAGCGCACCGCCCGCACCCCGCCCGGCGAGGCCGGCGGTCACGACCAGCGCGACCAGGCCGTTCGCCACGAGGGCGGCCAGCAGTGCGGCCGTCAGCGGGGCCCGGCGGCCCACCATCGCCGCGGAGAGCATCTCCTGACGGCCCGTCTCCTCCTCCTCGCGGGTGTGCCGGACCACGATGACCAGGCTCATCACCCCGGCGAGCAGCCCGGCGAAGACCCCGCTGCGCCAGGCGGTCAGGGCGCCGACCGAGTCGCCGAACAGCGGTCCGTACAGGGCGCGCAGCGAGCCGTTGCCGCCCATCGTGACGACCAGCCGGGCCCGGTCGGCGGGCGTCGCATACACGGATTCGAGGGCGGCGGGCATGCTGAGCACCAGCAGCGACACGACCGCGGTCCAGACCGGCGCCATCACCCGGTCGCGGCGCAGGGCCAGCCGCAACAGGGCGCCCGTACCGGCGAGTTGGTCCCTCATCGCGAGACACCTTCCGCATTCGCATGCCCGTCCGTGTCCGTGTCCGCGTCCGCGCCCGCGCCCCCGTCCGTGTTCTCGTAGTGCCGCAGGAACAGCTCCTCGAGGGTGGGCGGGGTCGAGGTCAGCGACCGCACGCCTGACGCGGTGAGGGCGCGCAGCACGGCGTCCAGCTTGTCGGTGTCGGCCTGGAGGCTGACCCTCAGGCCCTGCACCCGCACGTCGTACACGCCCGGCAGGTGGGCGATGCCGTTGGGCGGCCCGGCCAGTTCGGCGCTGATCGACGTACGGGTGAGGTGGCGGAGGTCGCCGAGCGTGCCCGTCTCGACGGTGCGGCCCTTGCGGATGATGCTCACCCGGTCGCAGAGGGCCTCGACCTCGCCGAGGATGTGCGAGCTCAGCAGGACGGTGCGCCCGGCGGCGCGGGCCTCGGCGACACAGGACCGGAAGACGCCTTCCATCAGCGGGTCGAGGCCGGAGGTGGGCTCGTCGAGGATGAGCAGCTCGGCGTCGGAGGAGAAGGCGGCGACGAGGGCGACCTTCTGCCGGTTGCCCTTCGAGTACGTGCGCCCCTTCTTGGCGGGGTCCAGCTCGAACCGTTCGATCAGCTCCTCGCGGCGGGCCCGGTCCAGGCCTCCGCGCAGCCGCCCGTAGAGGTCGATGACCTCGCCGCCGGAGAGGTTGCGCCACAGGGTGACGTCGCCGGGCACGTAGGCGATGCGGCGGTGCAGGGCCACGGCGTCGGCCCACGGGTCGCCGCCGAGGAGTTCGGCGGTGCCGGAGTCGGCGCGCAGCAGGCCCAGCAGGACCCGGATCGTGGTGGACTTGCCGGCGCCGTTGGGGCCGAGGAAGCCGTGGACCTCGCCGGTGGCGACGGAGAGGTCGAGCCCGTCCAGGGCGTGGGTGCGGCCGAACGCCTTGTGGAGTCCGGCGACGCTGATTGCCTTCGTCATGTTTCCGAACGTACGCTGATTTCACAAATTTGTGAAGTTAAGAAATCGCATAAAGTTGGGAAGGTGGCGGATGAGATGGCAGACGAGATGGACGCGATGGCGGCGGTACGCGACAGGGAAGCGGTCTCCCGCTTCGTGGAGCGGTTCGGTGCGCAGCTGACCGAGGCGGGCATGCCGCGGATGGCCGCGCGGGTCTTCGCGCAGCTACTGGCGAGCGACAGTGCCGCGATGACCTCGGCGGAGCTCGGCGAGGCACTGCGGATCAGCCCGGCGGCGGTGTCCGGGGCCGTGGCCTACCTGGCGCAGGTCAACATGGTCAGCCGCGAGCGCGAACCGGGCTCCCGGCGCGACCTGTACGTCCTGCACAACGAGCTCTGGTACGAGACCTTCACCCGGCGCGACCAGGTGCTGACCCTGTGGGAGAAGACCCTGCGCGAGGGCGCCGCGGGCCTGGGCGCCGACACCCCGGCCGGGGCGCGGGTCGCCGAGACGGCGGCGTTCTTCGAGTTCATGCAGGGCGAGCTGCTCGGCCTGCTGGACCGCTGGCGGGCCTACCGGGAGACCCTGGACCTGGGCTGAGACCGGGCGGTCTCGGCGCGCCGAGACCGGTCAGGCCGGGCCCGCCCCAGCCGACGGGCCGCCGGAACCCACAGGACGCCCCCGACCCCGGGATCCCCGGCCAGCAGCACCCGCACCGAGCCGTCCCCGGGCCCCGGAACCCCCGCGGCCGGGGCCGGGACCGCAGCCGCGGCCGGGACCGCGGCCGGGGCCGGGACCGCGGCCGGGACCGGGGCCGGGACCGGGACCGCGGCCGGGACCGGGACCGGGGCCGGGGCCGGAACCGCGGCCGGGACCGGGGCCCGGGCCGACAGGGCCAGCGGCAGGACCCGTCGGCCCAGCAGCCCCAGGCTCAGCCGACCCCGATGCCCGGGGCCCGCTCCCCCGTGCCCGACGCTCGCCTCCCCCTGCCCGTCCCCGCGCCGCCCCTCGGCCCGCTCCCCCAGCGGCCGCACCAGCACCAGCACCGGCGGCCGCCACCCGCGGCGCACCACCACGGCCTCGTACGAGGTCCAGCGCGCGGCCGGATCCCGCAGGGCCCGGCCCGCCCACCGGGCGGCGAGGAGCTCCCGTACCCCGAGCACCACCGGACTCAGCAGCACCACCAGCGCCACCGGCCGGGTCAGCACCGCCGCGACCACCGCCGGCCAGCAGAACACCGGCAGCAGACACAGCAGCAGCCCGTCCCGCCGCCAGTCGGCGAGCGCCCCGCGCATCGCCTCCGACACCGCCGCCCCCGGCACCACCGCCTCCGACACCGCGGCCTCTCCCCTCCGCCGTCCGCCTCCGACCGAGACCGATGCCCTTACACGTACCTCCACCCCTCAGCGCGGCACGGTGAGCGCCCACGCCGAGGGATGCAGGGTCCACGTGCGCCGCCGTACCGGCCCGGTCATCGCCGCGTCCGCCCGGTAGCGGAAGTCCGTGCCCGACACCGAGAGCGTCTTGGCCCGCGCCGACACCGTCGAACCCGCGCCCCCGCCCCCCGTGCGCACGACGACCTCCGCGAGCCCGCCGTCCTCCCCGGTGGTCACCGAGACGTCTTCCACCGGCCGGTCCACGTCCGCCAGCAGCACCCCGTCCGCCTCCACCCGCAGGCGCATCCGCAGCCGGGCCGCGTCGCCCGCCCCGGCCACCGGCCGGACCAGCGTCCGCACCAGCGAGCGGTAGGCGCTCCACACCGAGGGGCCGGCCGGGGGACCGGATCCCACCGCCGCCCGCAGCGGCGGGATCCGCAGCGTCCGCAGCACCACCCCGTCGCTGTCGTCCACCAGCAGGTCGCACATCCGTACCGCGCCCTCCAGCACAGCCCGCGCCGCCGCGACGGCCGACAGCGGCACGCCCAGCGCCCCGGCCAGTCCCAGCGACCCCGCGGGCCCCACCGGCACCAGCGAGAGGGCCCCCTCCGCCAGCCCCCGCTCCCGGTGCAGCAGCCCCACGGCGCGCACCAGGGCCCGGTCGTCGCCCACGATCACCGGCCGCCGATGACCCCGGCGGGCCAGCGCCCGCGCAAACTCCTCTTGTGAGTCCGGGAGGCAGATTTTCGCCGCCGCGCCCGCTGACAACACATCCTTCGCGATCCGCACGGACTCGCCGTCAAGACGGCGGGCGACCGGGTCGACGAGCACGAGCAGGCCGCCTACCGGCGCGCCCGCGTGGCTCATGGTGGGCTCTGGAGCCGACACCTCGGTCCTTCCTCGGGTAGCATCTTTGTGCAAGAGGCCCTTGCGCTATTGCGCCAGGGCCTTCGTCTATTCCGGGGTACCGGTCCGACGGCTCAGCCTGCGGTGTACATCGTCGTACGCCCCCTGACCTTGGACATGCCCCATCCGGAAGAGGTGTACGCCTGTGCCCGCTCTTGTGCTGCTCGGAGCTCAGTGGGGTGACGAGGGCAAGGGAAAGGCCACCGACCTGCTCGGTGGATCCGTTGACTATGTAGTGCGCTACCAGGGTGGCAACAACGCCGGCCACACGGTCGTCGTAGGCGACCAGAAGTACGCGCTGCACCTTCTCCCTTCCGGCATCCTCTCCCCCGGATGCACCCCGGTCATCGGTAACGGCGTCGTCGTCGACCCGGCCGTCCTGCTCTCCGAGCTGCGCGGCCTGAACGAGCGCGGCATCGACACCTCCAAGCTGCTCATCAGCGGCAACGCGCACCTGATCACGCCGTACAACGTCACCCTCGACAAGGTCGGCGAGCGCTTCCTCGGCAAGCGCAAGATCGGTACGACCGGCCGCGGCATCGGCCCGACGTATGCGGACAAGATCAACCGCATCGGCATCCGCGTCCAGGACCTCTACGACGAGTCGATCCTCACCCAGAAGGTCGAAGCGGCTCTCGAGGGCAAGAACCAGCTCCTCGCGAAGCTCTACAACCGCCGCGCGATCGACGCCGCCGCGATCGTGGAGGAGATGCTCCAGTACGCGGAGCAGATCAAGCCGTACGTCGCCGACACCACCCTGATCCTCAACAACGCGCTGGACGAGGACAAGGTCGTGCTCTTCGAGGGCGGCCAGGGCACCCTGCTCGACGTCGACCACGGCACGTACCCCTTCGTCACCTCCTCGAACCCGACCGCGGGCGGCGCCTGCACCGGTACCGGTGTCGGCCCGACGAAGATCAGCCGCGTCATCGGCATCCTGAAGGCGTACACGACCCGCGTCGGCGCCGGCCCGTTCCCGACCGAGCTGTTCGACCAGGACGGCGAGGACCTGCGCCGCATCGGCGGCGAGCGCGGCGTGACCACCGGCCGCGACCGCCGCTGCGGCTGGTTCGACGCGCCGATCGCGCGCTACGCCACCCGCGTGAACGGTCTGACCGACTTCTTCCTCACCAAGCTGGACGTGCTGACCGGCTGGGAGCAGATCCCGGTGTGCGTCGCGTACGAGATCGACGGCAAGCGCGTCGAGGAGCTCCCGTACTCGCAGACGGACTTCCACCACGCGAAGCCGATCTACGAATACCTCCCCGGCTGGTCCGAGGACATCACGAAGGCGAAGACCTTCGAGGAGCTGCCGGCGAACGCCCGGGCGTACGTGAAGGCCCTCGAGGAGATGTCGGGCGCCCCGATCTCCGCGATCGGCGTCGGCCCCGGCCGCACCGAGACGATCGAGATCAATTCGTTCCTCTAGGCGGTACCCCCGTTGGGGCGGCCGGCGCACCCGCGCCCGCCGCCCCATCGGCGTTCCGGGACCCCGGGCAACCCCGGGACACCCCGGAAAGAAATGTCCCGCTGCCGGTCACATCCGTGCCCGCCCCTCCGTCAGAGCTGCCGCCCCTTCCCCGTGTCAGCCGGCGGGATCAGTTCTTCTCGTAGAAGCCGAACATGTCGACGACGAGGTCGATGTCGTCCCAGCCGTCCCCGCGGGGGTTGGTGACCGTGGCGTTCAGTACGTAGCCCTCGACGCCGGGGTAGCCGGTGAAGATCGGCAGGGGGACGTAGCCGCGGGCCGGCAGCGGGCCGTAGGCCCAGCTGCGGGTGTCGAGGAGGCGGTTCGGGACGAGCGGCATGAAGGCCGCCTTGCTCTCGGGGCTGTAGTAGCCGACGACGTCGACCACCACGTCGGTCGGCGCCCAGCCGCCGTTGCGGATGCTGATCCTGCCGTCGGACCCGATCGGCACGATCACCGAGTTGGCGACCGTCTGACCGGCGCGGTAGTTCACGCTGGACGTCGACGGCGCCGCCTGCCCGCTCGGGAAGGCGGTCAGGTGACCGGCGTCCTTCGGGTTGGTGACGGTCACGTTCAGGGCCACGGCGGTGGCGCCCTTCGGAACGCCCCGGCGGTCGGCGATGTCGAGGCCGAACGTGCCGTAGCCGGGGACCTGGCCCTTGGGCGTGCCGAGGCCCTCACGGGTGTCGGCGAACCGGACCGGAGTCAGCGAGGTGTAGCCGCTGGACTCCGTGTGGCCGAAGTAGCCGGTGACGTCCGCGATCAGGTCGACCGATCCGGCACCGCTGTTGGCCAGGTGCACATAGCCCTCGTGGACCGGCACGATCACCAGGTTCGGGACGGTCTGGCCGCCGACGTAGTTCACGTTCGACGTGGTGGGCTCGACGTACTCCTTGCCGGGCAGCCGGGTGGGGGTGTGGGGCGTGAAGTCGGAGCCCGCCGCGTCGGATCTCGGTCGTGTTCACGGCCGAGACCTTGTTCGTCGCGTCCCACACCGAGACCGTGACGGTGTAGGTGCCGACCTCGGCGTAGCTGTGGCTGTTGTTCAGCACGGTCGAACCCGAGGCCGTGACCCGGTCCGCGGTGCCGTCGCCCCAGGCGATGCTGATGTCGAGCGAGGCGTCCGCGCTCGTGACGGTCGACTCCAGGTCGAGTCCGTGCGCGGTGTGACTCGATCCGGCCAGCGCGACGGCGAGGCCCGGATTCCCTTCGGCGGCCGGGGGCCCTGCCTGGGCCTGGGCCCCTGCCTGGGCCTGGGCCCCTGCCTGGGCCTGAGCCCCTCCCTGGGCCTGAGCCCCTCCCTGGGCCTGGGCCCCCGCGTCCGCCTTGGCCCCGGCGGCCTTGTTCCGGCCGGCCGACGGCGCCGTACGGACCGTACGGTCGGCGGGGCCGGCGAAGGTCAGGGCAGCGGCGGCCCGGGCCTTGTCCAGGTCCACGCCCGGAGCGGCCTTCCCGTGGCCCGCGGAGGCGGGGCCCGCCGGAACGGGACCCGCCGCCTGGGCAGGATGTCGGTGCTACTTGGTGTCGTAGTAGCCGAGGCAGTCGACGATCACGTCGACCGGCTCCCAGCCCTGGTTCCAGAAGTCGATGACGTCGCCCTTGCCCCCGGACGTCTGGACCAGGTTCGGGACGGTCGCACCCGCCGTCCAGTTCAGCGACGAGGAGCCCGGACGCTCCGGCCTGACCTGCTGCCCCTTCTGGTAGTCGGTCCACGTGTTCGGGTCGGGAGCGACCGAAAGGTGGCCCGCACCGCGCGTGTTGGTGACCGTGGCGTTCAGCACCCAGGCCGTGACGGGCTCGGCCGAATCGCCCATGAGCGGCAGCGGGAGGTACTCGCGGGCCGGCACCGGACCGGCAGTGCGGTACCAGGCGTCCTCGCGGGTGTCGATGAACCGGAACGGCTCGTCGGCCGGCCGGAAGGCGGCGTTGCTCTCGGGGCTGTAGTAGCCGACGACGTCGATCACCACGTCGGTGCCCTTCCAGCTGCCGTTGCGGACGCTGATCTTCCCGTCAGCGCCGACCGGCACGATCACCGAGTTCGCGACCGTCTGACCGGCCGAGAAGTTCACGCTGGACGTGGACGGCGCCGCCTGGCCGCTGGGGAACGCGGTCAGGTGACCGGCCTCCCGCGGGTTGGTGGCCGTCAGGTTCAGCGACACGGCGGTGGCGCCCTTCGGGATGCCGTGGCGCCCCGCGACCTCCACGCCGAACGTGCCGTAACCGGCGACCTGGCCCTTGGCTGTGCCCAGGCCCTCCCGGGTGTCGACGGCGCGGACCGGCGTCAGCGGGGCGTAGCCGCTCGCCGCGGAGCGGGTGAAGTAGCCGGTGACGTCGGCGATCAGATCGACCGGGCCCCAGCCGCCGTTGACCAGGTGGACGTAGCCGTCGACGACCGGGACGATCACCAGGTTCGGGACGGTCTGGCCCGCGACGTAGTTGAGGTTCGACGTCTTGGGCGGAAGGAAGTCCTTGCCGGGCTGGACCGCGATGTGGCCCGCGTCCGTGGCGCTGGTCACGGTGACGTTGAGGGCCACGGCGGCGACGTCCGCCGGGATCTTGGCGCTGCCGCCGACCTTCAGGGCCACCGCGCCCTTCGCACCGACCTTGGCCTTCGCCGCGCCGACGCCCTCGCGGGTGTCGAGCAGCCGGGTGGGCGCGTGCGGGGTGAACTCGCTGCCGGCGGTGACGAACTGGACCTCGTTCACGGCCGTGACGTTGTTGGTCGTGTCCTTCACCGTGACCTTGACCTTGTACGTGCCGACCTCGGCGTACATGTGGGTCTGGTACTGCACGTCGGCGCCGGACGCGGCGTACTTGTCCGTGGTGCCGTCGCCCCAGTCGACGGTGATGTCGAGCGCGGCGGCCGCGCTCTTCACGTTGCTGAACAGCAGGATCTCGTGCGCGGAGTTGGCGTAGGCCTCCAGCTCGATGGCGAGGTCCGGGTTGCCCGCCGCGTCCGCCTTCGACGTGACGACCGTACGGTCCGCGCCACTGCGGACGGCCTCCCCCTTGCCCTGTCCCCCGGCCTTCCCCTGAGCCGCCGCGAACGCGGCCGGCCCCTGCCCCGCGGGCGCCACCGGGCCCGTCGCCTGGGCGGTGCCCGGGATCAGACCTATACCTGCCGCGACGAGAGCGGCGGAAACTACGAGTCGGCGATTGCGCACCGGCCCCCCAATTCTCTGTTCTGGAACATACGTACGCATGCACGGGAACAACGCCCCGGGGCCGGCCTGGCTGCCGGCCCCAAGGCGTTGGAAACGCGGATTACTTGGTCTCGTAGGTGCCGAAGTAGTCGACGATCAGGTCGGCATCGGCCCAGCCCTGGTTCCAGTAGTGGACGATGCCGTGCTCGCCGTCGCTCGCCTGCACCAGGTTCGGGACGGTCTTGCCCGCCGTCCAGTTCAGGACGGAGGACGTCGGACGGGGCGGCTGCGGCGCGTCCGGCTGGTCGTTGATCAGCCACGGGAACGGGCTCGGGGCCACGGACATGAACCCGGCCTCCGTCGTGTTGGTGACGGTGACGTTCACGACGTTGGCCTCGACCCCCTCCGGCTCCAGCGTGGCGAACTTGGGGATGTAGCCGCGGGCCGGGAAGCGGCCGCCGGGCCACCATTCCCCGTCCTCACGCGTGTCGAGCGCGCGGAACGGACCGCCCGCCATGAAGGCGGCGCGGCTGTCGGTGCTGTAGTAGCCGACGACGTCGACGATGACATCGGCGCCGGCCCAGGCACCGTTGCGGATGTTGATCTTGCCATCCGCGCCGACCGGCACGATGACGGAGTTGGCGATGGTCTGGCCCGCCGAGAAGTTCACGTTCGACGTGGTCGGCGCCTGCTGGCCGCTCGGGAAGGCGATCAGGTGGCCGGCCTCCCGCGGGTTGGTGACCGTCATGTTCAGCGCCACGGCGGTGACCCCGGCCGGAACGCCGCGCTCTCCGGCGATCTGCACGCCGAACGTCGCCTGCCCCGCGACCTGGCCCTTGGCCGTGCCGAGGCCCTCGCGGGTGTCGACGGCGCGGACCGGGTTCAGCGACTTGTAGCCGCTGGCCGTGGAGCGGGTGAAGTAGCCGGTGACGTCCGCGAGCAGGTCGACCGAGTCCCAGCCGCCGTTGAACAGCTCCACGTAGCCGTCGCTGCCGACCGGCACGATGACCAGGTTCGGGACGCTCTCGCCGGCCTCGTAGTTGACGTTCGACGTGATCGGCCGCTCCGAGCCCTTGCCGGGCCAGACCGTGACGTGCCCGTCGGCGACGGTGTTGGTGGCGGTCACGTTCAGGACGACCGAGGTGACCCCGGCGGGGACCTTCTCGTTCCCGGCGATCTTCACCCGGGCGGTGCCGCGGCCCGCGACCTTGCCCGCCGGCGCGCCCTTGCCGCTACGGGTGTCCAGGAGCCGGGCCGGGGCGTGCGGGGTGAACTCGGCGCCCGGGGTGCGGTACGCGAGCGTGTTGACGGCCTGCACGCCGTTGACGGCGTCGGTCACCGTCACCGTGACCGTGTAGTCGCCGACCCGCTCGTAGGTGTGCTGGTGGTCCAGCTCGGCGGAGCCCTTGGCGGCCGTCTTGTCCACCTTGCCGTCGCCCCAGTCGACGACGACCTCGAGCGCCACGTCCGCGCTCGTGATCGTGGAGTGGATGTCGAGCCCGTGCGCGGTGTAGCTGCTGCCCGAGATGCCCAGCGCGAGGCCCGGGTTCCCCTGCACGGACAGCGCCTGCGCGCCGGCGGCCTGCTGCGCGCCGGTCGGCAGCGCCGTGCGGACCGTACGGTCGGCCGCGCTGTGGAAGGTCTGGACGGCGGCCGCCCGGGCCTTGTCCAGGCCCTGCGCGGCCCCGGCGGCGGGTGCCACCGGCCCGGGCGCGGCCTGGGCGATGCCCGGGATCAGACCTATACCGGCCGCCACGAGGGCAGCGGAAACTACGAGTCGGCGATTGCGCACCGGCCCCCCCATTTTTTGTTCACGTGCGGTGTTGTGTGGTGTGTCGAGGTAGCGAAGCGCCCCGGGTCCGGCCTCGACGGCCGGGCCCGGGGCGGTTGCGCGTGCCGCTACTTGGTGTCGTAGTAGCCGAACATGTCGACGATCAGGTCCGTGGGCTCCCAGCCCTGGTTCCAGAAGTCGATGATGCCGTTGTTCCCCGTGCTCGCCTGGACCAGGTTCGGGACGGTCTTGCCCTTCGTCCAGTTCAGGTTGGAGGAGTTGGGCGGGGTCGGCCAGACCGCCGTCTCGTTCTCGTACTGCTCCAGCGTGTTCGGGTCCGGGGAGACCACGAGGAACCCGTCGCCGTGCGTGTTGGTGACCGTGGCGTTCAGCACGAAGGCCGAGATGTTGGGCTCGTTGACGGCCAGGTCGGCGTAGAGGTAGTCGCGGCCTGCCAGCTGCTCCCCTTCCCGCGTGTCGCCGAGTCGGAACGGCTCGACCGGGAGGTACGCGCCGTTGCTCGCCTGGCTGTAGTGGCCGACCACGTCGACGATGACGTCGGCGCCGGCCCAGGCGCCGTTGCGGACGCTGATCTTCCCGTCAGCGCCGACCGGCACGATCACCGAGTTGGCGACGGTCTGACCGGCGGTGAAGTTCACGCTGGACGTGGACGGCGCCGACTGGCCGCTCGGGAAGACCGTCAGGTGACCGGTCTCCTTCGGGTTGGTGACGGTCACGTTCAGGGCCACCGCCGTGATGCCCTGGGGCACCCCGCGCAGGCCGCTGATCTGCGTGCTGAAGACCGCCTGGCCCGCGACCTGGCCCTTGGTGGTGCCGAGGCCCTCGCGGGAGTCGACGAAGCGGGACGGGGTCATCGAGGTGTAGCCGCTGGCCGCGGACCGGGTGAAGTAGCCCGTGACGTCCGCGAGGAGGTCGATGGACTCCCAGCCGCCGTTGAACAGCTCGACGTAGCCGTCCTTGCCGACCGGCACGATGACCAGGTTCGGCACGGTCTGACCGGCCTCGAAGTTGACGTTCGAGGTGATCGGCTGCTCGTGGCCCGAGCCGAAGACGGTGACGTGACCGGCCTGGGTGGTGTTGGTGGCGGTGACGTTCAGGGCGACCGCCGTGACGCCGTTCGGGATGCCGCCGTTGCCGCCGACCTTCAGGTGGGCCGTGCCGCGCGCCGGGACCTTGCCCTTGGTGGCGCCGATGCCGCTGCGGGTGTCCAGCAGACGGGTCGGGCCGTACGGGGTGAAGTCCGAGCCCGCGGTCTGGATCGGCAGCGTGTTGACGACCTCGGTCTGGTTCGCGGCGTCCGTCACGGTGACCTTGACGGTGTACTCGCCGAGCTCCGCGTACGTGTGGGTGTGGTTCAGGTAGGTGGAGCCACCGGCCGTGGTGGTGTCCTTCTTGCCGTCGCCCCACTCGATGGTGATGCTGAGCGAGGCGGGCGCGCTGATGATCTCGGTGTCCAGCGTGAGGCCGTGCGCGGTCTCACCACTGGCGTTCAGGATCATCGCCAGGTCGGGGTTGCCCACGGCGGCCCCCTGCGCCTGGGCGGTGGCGGCCTTGCCCTGGGCCGCCGGCAGGCTCTTGCGGACCGACTTGTCGGCCGGGCTGGTGAACTTCTTGAAGCTCGACGCCGCGGCCTTGTCCAGGTCCACGGCGGAGGCGGCCACACGGTTGGCGGCCGGCTTGCCCGGGTCGGCCGCGTGGGCCATTCCGGGTATGAGACCCGCACCGGCTGCGATGAGTGCGGCGGATACTACGAGACGGCGACTGCGCACCGATCCCCCCATTTTTGAACGTGCTCAGGATGTATCGGGTGCAGCCTACATATCTTATGGTGCTGGTCCAGCCGGGTATTCGGGCGGGTGGCGGGAAGCCGGCACCGGTCTGCCCCCGCCTGTCCCGTTCTGGGCGGCCCGCCCGCCCGTGAAGTCCGGCAGGCTCTACCAGGCCAGCTGCGAGATCTCCTCCGCCACCACCGCGCACGCGTCCGCCGCCGGGTCGATGAGCGGAAAGTGGCCGACCCCGTCCAGCAGGGTCAGCCCCACCATCTCCCCCGCCTTCGCCGCCGCGGCCACGTACGACTCCGCCACCGCGGCCGGCACCACGATGTCCTCGCGCCCCTGCACCACCGCCGTCGCGATGCCCGTCGGGAGCAGGGCCGCCGGGTCGGCGAAGGGGAGGCGGGCGGCGAACTGCTCCGGTCCGCCCAGCAGCTGCGCACTCGCGCCGCCGCACACGCCGAGCTCCTCCGCCACCGCGAAGTCCGCGATCGGGGCCAGAGCCACCACACCGCGCAGCGGCGGCGGGGCGGGCAGCCGCCACGGGGAGTCGTACGGGAGCACGTGCCGGGCCGCGCCCCACAGCGCGAGGTGGCCGCCGGCCGAGTGGCCGGTCAGGACCACCCGGCGGATGTCGGCCTGCGGCAGGGCGGCCGCGGCGAGGTCCGGGAGGGCGTCCAGCGCGGCGGCCACGTCGTCGAAGGTCTCCGGCCAGCGGCCGGCGACCGGCCCCTCGGACCCCTGGTGCGGCAGGGAACTGCCGCGCCGGTACTCGACGTTGGCGACTGCGAAACCCCGCCGGGCCAGGAAGTCGGCGAACGGCGTGACGTGCCGGCGGTCGTACGGAGCCCGCCAGGCCCCGCCGTGCAGCACGGCGACCAGCGGAGCCGGGCCCTCGGCCGCGCCGCGCGGGGCGTAGAAGTCGACGACCTGGTCGGGGTGTTCCCCGTACGCGGCGGTCGCGTCCGGCGCGACCGCCGGATGGGAGAAGGCCGAGGCAGCCTCGGCGGCATCCCGTTCCACTGCGGCGGGGTCCGTCATCGGCTCAACCTCTCGGTAACGCGTGGGACAGCGGGGACAGATGTTCCGGTGGTCCGGCAGAGCGGGACCGTATCAGTCTGGAACGCGCCGTTCCGTGCGGGGCCCGGGATGTGCCGGAGCGGGCGGAGCCGTAGCCCCGCCCGCCCGGTGATGTGACGTTTCGCTACGGGGTCACCCGAAAATGTGACCCAGTGTGCGCGCCGCACGTTCCGCGTCGGCGAATCCGACGTACAGCGGGGTGAAGCCGAAGCGCAGGACGTCGGGGGCCCGGAAGTCCCCGATGACGCCGCGCGCGATGAGCTCCCGCATGACCTCGCGGGCGTTCTCGGTGCGCAGCGAGACCTGGCTGCCGCGGTGCGCGTGCTCGGCCGGGGTGACCGACTCGACCTTGCCCTGCGGGACGTACGCCGCCACGCATTCGAGGAAGAAGTCGGTCAGGGCGAGGGACTTGGCGCGCACGGCTTCGACGGACACCCCGTCCCAGACGTCGAGCGCCGCCTCCAGGGCCAGCATGGACAGGATGTCCGGCGTGCCCACGCGGCCCCGCCGCGCGCCGTCGGCCGGGGTGAACTCCGGCGTCATGGCGAACGGATCGGCGTGGCCGTTCCACCCGGGGAGGGGGGAGTCGAAGGCGGCCTGGTGGCGCTCGGCGATGTACAGGTACGCGGGGGCGCCGGGGCCGCCGTTGAGGTACTTGTACGTGCAGCCGACCGCGAGGTCGACGGCGTGTTCGTCGAGGCCGACGGGGAGGGCTCCCGCGGAGTGGCACAGGTCCCAGACTGTGACCGCGCCGGCGGCGCGGGCCGCGGCCGTCAGGGCCGGGAGGTCGTGCAGCCGGCCCGAGCGGTAGTCGACGTGGTTGAGGAGCACCACGGCCGTGTCCTCGCCGATCGCCCCCGCGGCGGCGGACGGGTCCACGGGGACCACGTCGAGGCCGGTCATCCTGGCCGCCGAGGCGGCGATGTAGCCGTCGGTGGGGAAGGTGGCGGCGTCGACGAGCAGCCGGGTGCGGCCCGGCTCCGCCAGGCGGGCGGCGCCGACCAGGGCCTTGAAGAGGTTGACGCTGGTGGAGTCGCCGACGACCACCTGGCCGGCGGCCGCGCCGACGAGGGGGGCGAGCTTGTCGCCGATCCGCTCGGGGGCGGTCCACCAGCCGCTCTCGTCCCAGGAGCGGATGAGCAGCTCGCCCCACTGCCTGGCGACGACGTCGGCGGTGGCGTCGGCGACGCCGGCCGGCAGCGCGCCGAGGCTGTTGCCGTCGAGGTAGACGACGCCCTCGGGCAGGGTGAAGCGCTCGCGGAGCTTGGCCAGCTCGTCGGCGGTGTCCAGGGCCTCGGCGCGGGCCTGGAGATCAGGGGTCCGCGTCGGCTCAGACATGGCTGCGGGCCGTCCACAGCTCGGGGAAGACGTTCTTCGTGGCGCGCTTCTCCAGCCAGGTGACGCCCGCCGAGCCGCCCGTGCCCGTCTTGGCGCCCATCGCGCGGCGGGTGGCCACGAGGTGGTCGTTGCGCCAGCGCCAGACCAGTTCGGCGACGTCCGTGAGGACCTCGCCCAGCCGGTGCAGGTCCAGGTGCTCGTCCGGGGCGGCGTACAGGCCCGTCCAGACGGCCTCGACCTCCGCCGAGGGCTCGTAGCGCTGCGAGAGGTCGCGGTTCAGGACCGCGTCCGGGACCGGCAGGCCGCGGCGGGCCAGCAGGCGCAGGACCTCGTCGTAGAGGCTGGGCTCGTGCAGGGCCTTCTCCAGCTCCGCGTGGACGCGCGGGGCGCCGCGGTGCGGGACCAGCATGGAGGCGGACTTCTCGCCGAGCAGGAACTCCATGCGGCGGTACATCGCCGACTGGAAACCGGAGCCCTCGCCGAGCGCGGCGCGGTACGCGTTGAACTGGCCCGGAGTGAGCTGGGCGAGCGGGCGCCAGGAGGCGTTGAGGGCCTCCAGTTCGCGGAGGGATCGTTTCAGCGCGTCCATCGCGACCGGGACGCGGTCCTCGCGCAGGGCCTTCGCCGCGGTTTCCCACTCGTGGACGATGACCGTGAACCACAGCTCCATGACCTGGGTGGTGACCAGGAAGACCATCTCGCCGGGGTCGTCCGAGCGGAGGTTCTGGAGGTGGGTGAGGACGTCCGCCTGGACGTAGTCCTCGTACGGGGTCGTGCCGTCGAAGTCGAGGTTCGGGGTGTCCGAACCGGCTCCGGAGGCATCAAGGGTGTTCGACATCGCTGTCTCCTCGACACGTGCTTCCGGGTAGCGGTCCGCTCCTTCCGTGAGGCAAGTGGAGCCCCGGTCCCCTGCCCGCATCATAGGACCCGGTCGGGGCGGGGCTCCAGCGGGGAGTGACGTACGTCACATCCCCTTCCCGTGGGCCTAGGCCCCCAGCGCGTCCGCGGCCGTCTGCGAGGAGTCGCGCAGGAAGGTCGAGCAGCGCTCGTATTCCTCCTTCTCGCCGATCGCCTCGGCGGCCCGGGCCAGGGCGTTCAGAGCGCGGAGGAAGCCGCGGTTCGGCTCGTGCTCCCACGGCACGGGGCCGTGGCCCTTCCAGCCGGCCCGGCGCAGGGCGTCGAGGCCGCGGTGGTAGCCCGTACGGGCGTACGCGTACGACTCGACCGTGCGGCCGGCGGCGAAGGCCTCGTCGGCGAGGGTCGCCCAGGCGAGGGAGGAGGTGGGGTGCGCGGCCGCCACCTCGACCGCGGGAGTGCCGGACGCCAGGGCCTCGCGGCCGGGCTCGTCGGGGAGGTGGGTGGGGGCGGGGCCCCCGAGCAGGTTCTGGTGAATGGACATGCCCCCAGTCTGGGGTATCGCGGGGCACGACGGCCGAAGGGCCCGGCCCGCCGTCGTCGGACGGCGGGCCGGGCCCTTCGGTGGGAACGGCGTGAACGTACGCGCGCGAGCGCCTACTTCAGCGCGTGAGCGCCTACTTCAGCTTGGTGCCCGTGGAGCGCAGGTTGGCGCAGGCCTCGGTGACGCGCGCGGCCATGCCGGCCTCGGCGGCCTTGCCCCAGGTGCGGGGGTCGTACTTGGACTTGGTGCCGACCTCGCCGTCGACCTTCAGCACACCCGCGTAGTTGCTGAACATGTGGTCCACGACGGGGCGGGTGAACGCGTACTGGGTGTCGGTGTCGAGGTTCATCTTCACGACGCCGTTCTCCAGCGCGGTGGCGATCTCCTCGGCCGTGGAGCCCGAGCCGCCGTGGAAGACGAAGTCGAACGGGGAGGCCTTGCCGTACTTCTCGCCGACGCCGGCCTGGAGGTCCTTGAGGAGCTCGGGGCGCAGGACGACGTTGCCCGGCTTGTAGACGCCGTGCACGTTGCCGAAGGAGGCGGCCAGCAGGTAGCGGCCCTTCTCGCCCAGGCCCAGGGCCTCGGCGGTGCGGATCGCGTCCTCGACGGTGGTGTACAGCTCGTCGTTGATCTCGTGGCTGACACCGTCCTCCTCGCCGCCGGTCGGGGTGATCTCGACCTCGAGGATGATCTTCGCGGCGGCGGCCTTGGCGAGCAGCTCCTGGCCGATGGCCAGGTTGTCGGCCAGGGTCTCGGCGGAGCCGTCCCACATGTGCGACTGGAAGAGCGGGTTCAGACCCTTGGCGACGCGCTCGGCGGAGATGTCGAGCAGCGGACGTACGTAGCCGTCCAGCTTGTCCTTGGGGCAGTGGTCCGTGTGCAGCGCGACCGTGATGTCGTACTTGGCGGCCACGATGTGCGCGAACTCGGCCAGGGCGACGGCGCCGGTGACCATGTCCTTGTTGTACTGGCCACCCAGGAACTCCGCACCACCGGTGGAGATCTGGATGATGCCGTCGCTCTCGGCCTCCGCGAAGCCGCGCAGCGCAGCGTGCAGGGTCTGGGACGAGGTCACGTTGATGGCCGGGTAGGCGAACTTGCCTGCCTTCGCCCGGTCGAGCATCTCGTTGTAGACCTCGGGGGTTGCGATGGGCATCTGTCCGCTCCTTGGATGTGCGGGGAGTGTGCTTATTGCGGGCCCTGACCTGGGGGCGACGTCATCGTCGCACCCATCTTTCCAGACTCAGCCCGACACTCCACCCCCGCTGTCGGCCAGTACGGCCGGAAGCCGCCGGGATGTTTCACGTGAAACATCCCGGCCACCCGAAAAGCAGCAGGTCAGGACATGATCCGGGACGTACGGGGACCTTCGGCCCCAGTTGTCCGGGTGCGGTGTCCGGGCGCCGGTGGCTAGGACAGGCCCAGGTCCTCGAGGCGGTAGCCGGTGAGGTAGGGGAGCCCCGCCTCGGCGATGGCGCCGGCCGCGCCGCGGTCGACGATCGTGGCGACGGCGACGACCTCGCCGCCGGCCTCGCGGACCGCCTCGACGGCGGTCAGCGGGGACCCGCCGGTGGTGGAGGTGTCCTCGACGACCAGGCAGCGCTTGCCCTTGACGTCGGTGCCCTCGATGCGGCGCTGCATGCCGTGGGCCTTCTGAGCCTTGCGGACGACGAAGGCGTCCAGGCGGGCGCCGCGCGCGGCGGAGGCGTGCAGCATCGAGGTCGCGACCGGGTCGGCGCCCAGGGTGAGGCCGCCGACACAGTCGAAGTCGAGGTCGGCGGTGAGGTCGAGCATGACCTGCCCGACCAGCGGGGCCGCCTCGCCGTCGAGGGTGATCCGGCGGAGGTCGATGTAGTAGTCGGCCTCCCGGCCGGAGGAGAGGATCACCTTGCCGTGCACGACGGCCTTGTCCTTGATCTGCTGCAGAAGCTCATCGCGTGTGGCTGCCGCCATGACTTCGTTGACGTCGCTCATGCCCCTGAGCTTAATTCGGCTCTACGGGAGCCGCCGCCACGTCCACGTGGTGGAGACCTCCAGCGGGTCGACGGGGGTGACCAGGCGCGGGAGGGTGTTCAGCCCGTTCGGCGGGCCCGACTGCGGTTCGACGCAGACGGCCTCGGCCTCCTCGTCGTACACGACCACCCACTCCTCGCGGCTGGTGACCTTGAGCTCCAGCGCGCCGGGCCACGTGAGGGTGACGTCCACCCCGTGCGGCATGCCGAAGCAGTCGTCCCACGGGCCGGGCTTCGGGTCGATGCGGTGGCCGGTGGGGAGGTGGTCGTCGCCGCGCTCCTCCTGCCACTCGGGCGCGAAGTCGAGCCGTACGTCCTCGCCGCCGGTGCCGAGGTTGCGGCGGAACCAGGGGTGCCAGCCCGCCTGGGCCGGGAAGGAGTCGCCGTACGTCTCGACGCCCATGGAGAGCGTCAGCCCGTCGGGGGTCAGCTCGAAGCTCTGGGTGACCCGGCCGGGCCACGGCCACGGGTCGGCGAGGTCGAAGACGAACGCCGCCTCGGTGTCCGTGAGCCGGCCCCGGCGCCAGGCGGTGTCGCGGCCGAAGCCGTGGATGGCGTGCGGGGGGTGGTTGAGCGGCAGTTGGTGGACGACCCCGCCGTCCCGGAACTGCCCGTTCGCGGTGCGGCCGCACCAGGGGACCATCGGGAAGGCCCCGAAGTGCGGGCCCTGGCGCAGCAGCTCGGTCCCGTCGACGCGCAGGCTGCTGATCCGGCAGCCGTTCTCCTGGTCGATGGTCAGCTCGGCGCCGCCGGCGCTCAGTTGCGTACTCATGCGGACGAGCGTAGTGGGGGTCAGGGGCGGCCTGATCGGCAAGACACCCCCTAACGACGGCGGCGCAGGGCGCGGCCGATGACGACGGCCGAGGCCAGGGCTAGGGCGGCGGCGGGGACGAGCCAGCGCAGGCTGTCGCCGGCGGTGGTGGTGGCAGGCGCGGGGACCGGGGCGTACCGGCCGCGCGGGGGCGCGTGGTCCACCTCCTCGGCGCTGCGGCCGATCATGGTGCGGCGGGCGTGCGCGGCCTCGGCCGGGGGCCGCGGGAGATCGCCGAGGTCGTCGAGGTCGTCGAACCCGCCGGCCAGGAAGGGGTCCAGGGAGGGCGGCGGTACGTCGGTCTCGAAGACCGAGGCGGTGACCTCGGTGATGTCTTCGTCCTCGGACCCGTCGGACCCGGCGCCCTCGTCCTCCTCCGCGTCCGCCACGGGATCGCTCACCTCGGACTCGGCGGACTCGGCGGACTCGGCGGACTCGGCGGACTCGGCGGGCTCGTCGGATCCCGCCGACTCGCCGCGCGCCGCCTCCGCGAGGCGTTCCGCGGTCTGGTCCAGCAGTCGCCGCACGGCGGTGGCCGTGGCCTCGGGGGTGAAGGCGGCGGCGCGTCCGTCCGCGGCGGCCCCGGCGGTGAAGTCGAGCCGGGTCCGGTGGTCCCCCTCCGGAGTGAGCCGCAGCGCGAGCGCGAGCTTCACCGTCCCGCTGCCCCGGACCTCGGTGCCCTCGCCGTCGACGGCGAAGTGGTCGCGGTCCCGTTCGGTGACGGAGAAGGCGCCCCGGTAGGTCACGGTGTGCCCGCCGACCCGGATCTTCAGCCGGCCGGAGAGCGGTCCGGACGCGGTGTCGGCGTCCTGGTGGAGCCCCGGCACGCACCGGGCCGTCCGGACGGGATCGCGCAGCACGGCGCGGAGACTGTCTGCCGGTACCGGAACGAACGCCTGATGCTCCATGCGGTCGAGCCTACCGACGAGGACCGCACCGGGTCACGAATACCGCGGGTGCGGCAGGGTCGACGGCGGAAGTCCCGTCATCCGGGTGCGCTCGGCGTCGCGCGCGGCGTCCTGGAGCGAGCGCGTCGACAGCGAGCGCAGCGCCGGCGTGTCGCGGTCCACCTTCAGCGGGGGCGCCTGCTCGCGGGCGGCCAGTACGAAGCCCCAGTCCTGCGGGGGCGCGCCGCTGCCGCCGAGGGGGGTGCGGTCGGGGCCTGCGGCGAAGCCGGAGAGGCGGCCGCCCGCGCTGTAGGGGGAGGTGCGCAGACCGGCCGCGCGCAGGGTGGACTCGACGGTCCAGTAGCTGCGCGGGCGCGTGTCCATCGGCCCGGCGTGCACGGCGAGCCGGCCCCCGGGCCGCAGGGCCCGCGCGGCCAGTCCGTAGAACTCCTGCGAGTACAGCTTCGTGCTGGGGGTGATGCCCGGGTCGGGGAGGTCGGAGACGATCACGTCGAAGCGGCCCCGGGCGGCCGGTCCGCGCAGCCAGCGGAAGGCGTCCTGGGTGACGACGCCGAGCCGCGGGTCCTCGTACACGCCGGCGTTGAGCGCGGAGAGCATCGGGTCGGTGCGGGCGAGCCGGACCACGCCGGGGTCGAGTTCGACGACGGTGACGGAGGCGACGTCGCGGTAGCGGAGCACCTCGCGGGCGGCGAGCCCGTCGCCGCCGCCGAGGACCAGGACCCGGGTGTGCGGGCCGGTCATGGCGGGGTGGACGAGGGCCTCGTGGTAGCGGTACTCGTCGTAGCCGCTGACCCGCAGCCGGCCGTCGAGGTACAGGTCGAGGGAGCGCGGGGAGCCGGTCGACGGCCCGGTGAGCACCAGCTCCTGCACCCCGGTCTGGACGGCGACCCGCACTTCCTCGCCGTAGACGGCGCCGCGGGCGACCCGCTCGAAGTCGTCGGCGAGGACGGTCGCGCAGGCGAGCACGGACAGGACCGTCACGTTGGCGGCGACCAGCGTCCAGCGGGCGCGCCGGCTCAGGTCGCGGCGGAACAGCCAGAGCACGAGCCCGCCGCCGACGACCGCGTTGACCGTGCCGGTGAGCATGGCGCCGGTGAGCTGGCCGAGCACCGGCAGCAGCAGGAAGGGGAAGGCGAGGCCGCCGACCAGGGCGCCGACGTAGTCGGCGGCGAACAGGTCGGCGACGGCCCCGCCCGCGTCCTGTCTGCGGATGCGCTGGATGAGGGCCATCAGGAGCGGGATCTCCGCGCCGATGAGGACGCCGATGGCGAAGGAGAAGGCGACGAGCGCGGGCCGGGATTCACCCAGCCAGGCGAAGCTCGCGTACAGCGCCATGGCCGAGAGCCCGCCGAGCAGCGCGAGCCCTGCCTCGATGGCGGCGAAGCCGAAGGCGGGCCGGTGCCGCAGCCGCTTGGCGAGCAGGGAGCCGACGCCCATGGCGAAGACCATGACGGACAGCACGACCGACGCCTGGGTGACGGAATCGCCGATGAGGTAGGAGCCGAGGGCGAGCAGCTCCAGTTCGTATACGAGCCCGCAGGCGGCGCAGACGAACACGGTGGCCAGCACGAGGAGTCGGCCGGTCCGGGGCCGTACGGGCAGGGCGGCCGGGACGGTCCCCGCGCCCCGCGGCTCCGGAGCCGGGAGCACCCGGCGCGGGACGGAACGGTCGATCATGAAGCGAACCGTACGTCACCGCCCACGCGCATCCGGTCACCCACATGGGTGCAAGTGGCGTACTGATCCGGCCAGTTGGCGTAATCCCGCGGGAACGGTCGCGCCCCGCGGACCACCGGGGTCCGGGGCCGCCCCGGCGCGCTCCCGGAGGCCCGGGCGCGGCGGCCCGCCGGGCCACGGCGGGCGGGGGGAGGCGGGGGGGAGGCCGGGGGAGGCGGGGCGGAGGCGGCTCAGAGCACCGCGTGCGACTCCAGGGTGGCCACGGCCGACGCGCCCGCGCGTACGCCGATCCGGGTCCTGGTGGCCACGAGTTGACCCTCCTGCGGGTACGCGTGCCAGGTCCGCCAGCGCACCTGGCCCTCGTAGTGCTGGGCCAGCATGGCGGTGAAGGCGTGCGGACTGCCCGGGAAGGTGCCCGCTAGCCCGTTCGGGTGGTCTGCGACCAGTGCGAGCAGCTCCTGCGCCCGGCCCGCGAAGGAGCCGCGGGACAGGGTCTCGACCCGGGCGGCGAACTCGTACTCCCAGTCGCCCACCCGCTTGGCCACGCCGAGCGGCAGCGGCGTGCTGCTGCCGGGCATACAGGCGACCGTCTCCGAACAGAGCACCTCGCCCTCCTCCAGGAGCACCTGATGAGAGGCCCCGAGCAGGCGCAGCTCCACCTTCGCACCCGACAGGTCGAGGTTCAGTACGGCCAGGGCGGGCAGCCGGTCCCGACCCAGGGCCCAGGCGAGATCGGCGGCACGCGTGTCGGTGTAGGTGGTCTTGAGGGTCGTGAGCATGAGTCGGCTCCGCAAACGCGCGAGGGAGATGGGCCGGGGCCCGCCAGCGGTAGTCAACGGGTGGGGGGACACCGGCACGGGTCCACTGGGGGTCCCCCCAGCGGTAGCTGGGGGAGAAGTCCAGGGAGGTCCGAGGACTGGTCTACTCAACCGAGGGAATCATGAAAGGCACGGCACTCACAGCGTTTTTACCCAACTTGACGGGGTTTACATCCCCCCGGGGGCTCCACAGTTCACGTGTTCAACCACAGGCGTCCCGCGCGTCGTGGTGCGTGCGCGAAAGCAGAGGGCGCCCCGCGGAAAACGTACCGCCGGGCGCCCTCGTGCGCGCGGTGCCGGCTGCCCCGTGTCAGCTGGAACCGCCGCACCCCCCGCCACCGCCGCAGGAGGACGACGACGATCCGCAGGAGGAGGACGAACCGCAGGAGGACGAAGATCCGCTGCTGCCCCCCGCCCACCAGCTGCTGTTGCTGCTGCTCGAACCCGAGCTCGCACCCGAGCCGGATCCGGAGTACCCCTTGTGGAACGAACGGACCGCCACCGTCACGACGAAGGCGACGACCATCAGACCGATCACAATGAAGACGAACACCATGTCCGCCCCCTCTCTCACGCCCCGGTCTTCCCGGGGGACGGGATCCCCGCGTCCCGTGTGAAGGGGGGATGCCCCCAGGCCACGCGGCCCAAAGCACACTTGAGCAAGTCCAGAGGTTCCCCGCAGGATGGCGCTCATGAGCGCACCCGTGAGCAGCGACCGCCCCTTCCTCAACCGCCGTCTGGCGGCCTTCGGCACCACGATCTTCGCGGAGATGTCGGCGCTGGCCGCCCGCACCGGGTCGATCAACCTGGGCCAGGGCTTCCCCGACACCGACGGCCCGGCGGAGATCGCCGAGGCGGCCTCCCGCGCGGTCCTCACGGGCCTCGGCAACCAGTACCCGCCCGGCCCCGGCGTCCCCGAGCTGCGCACCGCGATCGCCGCGCACCAGCAGCGCTTCTACGGCCTCGCCTACGACCCCGACACCGAGGTCCTGGTCACGGCCGGCGCCACCGAGGCCATCGCCGCCGCTCTGCTGGCCCTGCTCGAACCGGGCGACGAGGTCATCGCCCTGGAGCCGTACTACGACTCGTACGCGGCCTGCATCGCGATGGCCGGCGCCGTGCGCGTCCCCATCACCCTGCGCCCGCACGCCGGGGCCTTCGCCCTCGACCTGGACGAGCTGCGCGCCGCCGTCACCCCGCGCACCCGACTGCTCCTGCTGAACACCCCGCACAACCCGACGGGCACGGTCCTGACCCGCGAGGAGCTCGCCGCCGTCGCCGCCCTGGCCGTGGAGCGCGACCTCCTGGTCGTCACGGACGAGGTCTACGAGCACCTGGTGTTCGAGGGCGTCCACACCCCCCTGGCCGGGTTCCCCGGCATGCACGAGCGCACGGTCACCATCTCCTCCGCCGGGAAGACGTTCTCCTTCACGGGCTGGAAGGTCGGCTGGGTGACGGCGCCCCCGGAGCTGGTCACGGCGGTCCGCTCGGCGAAGCAGTTCCTCACCTACGTCTCCTCCGGCCCCTTCCAGTACGCGATCGCCGAGGCCCTCGCCCTGCCCGACGCGTACTACGAGGACTTCCGCGCGGACCTGGCCGCCAAGCGCGAGCTCCTCGCCGACGGCCTCGCGTCGGCCGGCTTCGAGGTCTACCGTCCGCAGGGCACGTACTTCATCACCACGGACATCACCCCGCTCGGCGAGAAGGACGGACTGGCCTTCTGCCGCGCCCTGCCCGAGCGCTGCGGCGTGGTCGCCATCCCGAACCAGGTCTTCTACGACGACAAGTCCGCCGGGGCCACCCAGGTCCGCTGGGCCTTCTGCAAGCGGACCGAAATCCTCCGCGAAGCGGTGTCCCGCCTGGGCCGTCTCTAGCCCCGGACCGGGGCGTCGTCGTTTTTCAGGTGTGCTTGCGGGGTGAGCGAGGCCGGTGTGAAGCTGACGGCCTGGAACGTGCCCGAAGCTCTCATCATCGGATGAGCGTCCTCACGAAGAGCAGGAAAGTCGGGATACATGGCAACGGGCAGAGTCTCGGTGTCCGCGTCGCCACTGGAGATGCGCGCCGTCAAGGCGGTGCGGGCCGCGGCGCCGCCGGCGGTCATCGCGCTCGGGGTGTTCGCCGCCGTACGCGGCGCCGGGGTACTGGTCCTCACCCTCGGCTCCTGGTGGGCCGGGAAGGACCCGCTCCGGGTCCTGGGCAGGTCCTGGGACTCCGTCTGGTACCTCGGGATCGCCGCCAACGGCTACGGGCGCACCCAGATGTGGCCGAGCCCCACCACCGGCACCGGCTCCATCCAGAGCGACTACGCCTTCTTCCCGCTCTACCCGACCCTGATCAGGCTGGTCGGCTCGGTACTGCCCGGCGGGCTGGTCCCGGCCGGGATCCTCGTCGCGTGGATCTGCGCCGCGGTCGCCGCCGTCGGCGTGTACCGGATCGGCGAGCGGGTGATCGGGCCCCGCGCCGGACTGCTGCTCGTCGGGCTGTGGGCGGCGCTGCCGCACGCCGTCGTGCTGAGCCTGGCCTACACCGAGGCCCTGCTGGCCGCGCTCGCCGCCTGGGCCCTCTACGCCCTGCTGCGCGAGCGCTGGCTGTGGGCGGCCGGCCTGGCCGTGCTCGCGGGGCTGACCCGGCCGACCGGGCTCGCGGTCGCCGCGGCCGTCTCGGTGACGGCCCTGTGCGCGATCCTCAGCCGCCGGTCCCGGGCGCCCGAGGTGTGGGTGGCCGGGCTGCTGGCCCCCGCGGGCTGGGCGGCGTACGTCGTGGCCGTCGGGGTGCGGGTGCGCGATCCCCTCGGCGGGTACTTCGCGGTGCAGCGGCACTGGGGCTCGCGCTTCGACTTCGGGGCCGGGGCGCTGCGCTCCGCCGAGCGGGTGCTGACCGGCGGGCACGTGCCGCTGGCCACCACCGTGACGGTGGTCCTGCTGGCCGCCGCCGGGCTGCTGGCGATGCTGCTGGTGCTGGACCGCACCCCGCTGCCGCTGCTCGCCTACACGGCGATACTGCTGCTGATCGCGTACGGCGGGGCCGGGTTCTTCGAGTCGAAGCCGCGGTTCCTGCTCCCGGCCTTCCCGCTGCTGCTGCCGGTGGCGGCCGTCATGGCGAGAGCCCGGCCGCGCACCGCGGTCATGGTGACCGCGGGGCTGGCCGGGCTCAGCTACGGCTACGGGCTCTACCTGCTGCTCGTGGCCCGCGTACCGCTCTAGGAGCGGGTCCTAGTTGTTGTTGTCGCCCTCGTCGTCGCCGCCGGTGGAGTCGATCTCCTTCTCCAGGCCGAGCTGCTCGACGAGCCACTTGTCGAACTCGATGGAGGCGCGGACCCAGCTGACCGTGGAGGACACGAAGTGCTCCAGGCTCACGCCGGTGCCGATCAGCATCTGCGCCTCACCGATCAGGCGGACCGAGCCGTCGTCGTGGGTGTGGCTGTAGACCTTCGGCCACAGGGTGCGGCGGTTCCAGTCGTCGATCGACTCGAGAAGCTGGGGCTTCTCGTCGATCTTGTGCGGACGGTCGTAGAAGGTCCGCACGGAGAAGACCTGCTGCTCGTCTTCGCCGCGGAACATGAAGTACGTGCGGAAATCCTCCCACGGCGCCGCGAGGTCACCCTCGTCGTCGACGACGTACTTGAGCTCCATCTGCTCCAGCAGCTGCTTGACCAGATCCTGGTCGGGGACGACGGGGCCCGCCGGTCCTGTGGCCTGCGGATCGGGCTGCTGCCCTCCGAAGTTCGGAATCGAGGCCGGGTCGATGCTCACCGTGTACTTCCCTTCGTGCGGATACCTGCATCCTCCCCCATGCCGCCCACCCCGTGTCCAGCCCGACGGCGTTCGATCCGCTCCGGGCGGACACGGGGGTGCGGCGGCGGAGGTCAGAGGGCCTTTCCGACCAGCAGGTCTTCGCCGGCGACGTCGACCCGCACGGTGTCGCCGTCCCTGACCTCGCCGGAGAGGATCTCCTTCGCGAGGCGGTCGCCGATCGCCGTCTGGATCAGCCGGCGCAGCGGCCGCGCACCGTACGCCGGGTCGTTGCCCTTGTCGGCCAGCCAGGCCAGGGCGTCCGGGGTGACCTCCAGGGTCAGGCGGCGGTCGGCCAGCCGCTTGGCGAGGCGGCCGATCTGAAGCTCGGCGATGTGGGCCAGCTCGTCGCCGGTCAGCGCCGAGAAGACCACCAGGTCGTCGAGGCGGTTGAGGAACTCGGGCTTGAAGCTCGCCCGGACCACGTCCAGGACCTGCTGCTTCTTCTGCTCCGCCGGGGTCGCCGGGTCCATGAGGAACTGGCTGCCCAGGTTCGAGGTCAGCACCAGGATGGTGTTGCGGAAGTCCACCGTGCGGCCCTGGCCGTCGGTGAGACGGCCGTCGTCCAGGACCTGGAGCAGGATGTCGAAGACCTCCGGGTGGGCCTTCTCCACCTCGTCCAGCAGCACCACGGAGTACGGGCGGCGGCGGACGGCCTCGGTGAGCTGGCCGCCCTCCTCGTAGCCCACGTACCCGGGCGGGGCACCGACCAGGCGGGCCACGGAGTGCTTCTCGCCGTACTCCGACATGTCGATGCGGATCATCGCCCGCTCGTCGTCGAAGAGGAAGTCGGCCAGCGCCTTGGCCAGCTCGGTCTTGCCCACGCCCGTGGGGCCCAGGAAGAGGAACGAGCCCGTCGGCCGGTCCGGGTCGGCGATCCCGGCCCGGGTGCGGCGCACGGCGTCCGAGACGGCCCGTACGGCCTCGCCCTGGCCGATCAGGCGCCGGCCCAGCTCGTCCTCCATGCGCAGCAGCTTCTGCGTCTCGCCCTCCAGGAGCCGGCCGGCCGGGATGCCGGTCCAGGCGCCCACCACGTCCGCGATGTCGTCGGGGCCGACCTCGTCCTTGACCATGGTGTCCTTCGACGCCTCGGCCTCGGCCTCGGTGGCCTCCGCCAGTTCCCGCTCCACCGTCGGGATCTCCCCGTAGAGCAGCTTGGAGGCGGTGTCGAAGTCCCCGTCGCGCTGGGCGCGCTCGGCCTGTCCGCGCAGGTCGTCCAGGCGCTCCTTGAGCTCACCGACGCGGTTGAGGGACTGCTTCTCCTTCTCCCAGCGCGCCGTCAGCCCGCGCAGCTCCTCCTCGCGGTCGGCGAGGTCCTTGCGGATCTTGTCGAGGCGCTCGAGCGAGGCCGGGTCGGACTCGTTCTTGAGCGCCAGCTCCTCCATGCGCAGCCGGTCCACCGCCCGCTGGAGCTCGTCGATCTCCAGCGGCGAGGAGTCGATCTCCATGCGCAGCCGGGAGGCCGCCTCGTCGACCAGGTCGATGGCCTTGTCCGGCAGGA
Organism: Streptomyces sp. NPDC058525; assembly: GCF_042719495.1. Taxonomy (NCBI): domain Bacteria; kingdom Bacillati; phylum Actinomycetota; class Actinomycetes; order Kitasatosporales; family Streptomycetaceae; genus Streptomyces; species Streptomyces sp. NPDC058525. The sequence continues at coordinate 207,319 of NZ_JBHXNP010000001.1, read as the reverse complement.
AGCGGGAGGTGATGTACCGGTCGGAGAGGGTGGCCGCGGCGACCAGCGCGCTGTCGTTGATCTGCACCTTGTGGTGCGCCTCGTAGCGGCCCTTGAGCCCGCGCAGGATCGCGATCGTGTCCTCGACGGACGGCTCGGCGACCAGCACCTGCTGGAAGCGCCTCTCCAGCGCCGGGTCCTTCTCGATGCGCTCGCGGTACTCGTCCAGCGTCGTCGCGCCGACCATCCGCAGCTCGCCGCGGGCCAGCATGGGCTTGAGCATGTTGCCCGCGTCCATCGCCGAGTCCCCGCCGGCGCCCGCGCCGACGACCGTGTGGAGCTCGTCGATGAAGGTGATGATCTGGCCGTCGCTGGACTTGATCTCCGCCAGGACCGTCTTCAGCCGCTCCTCGAACTCACCGCGGTACTTCGCGCCGGCGACCATCGCGCCCAGGTCCAGGGAGACCAGCCGCTTGTTCTTCAGCGACTCCGGCACGTCGCCCTTCACGATGCGCTGCGCCAGCCCCTCCACCACGGCCGTCTTGCCGACGCCGGGCTCGCCGATCAGCACCGGATTGTTCTTCGTGCGCCGCGACAGCACCTGTACGACGCGGCGGATCTCGTGGTCCCGGCCGATCACCGGGTCGAGCTTGCCCTCGCGGGCGGCGGCCGTGAAATCGGTGCCGAACTTCTCCAGCGCCTTGTACTGACCCTCGGGGTCGGGGGTGGTCACCCGCCGCCCTCCTCGTGCGTTCTGGAAGGCGTCCAGCAGCTTCTTCGCACTGGCGCCCTGGGCGGAAAGGACCTCACCCGCCGCGCCGCCCTTGGCGGCGAGCGCGATGAGGAGGTGTTCGGTGGAGAGGTAGTCGTCGCCGAGCTTGCCCGCCTGGGCGTCGGCCTCGGCGAGTACGGCGAGCAGCTCGCGGGTGGGCTGCGGGGGCGCGACCGTGGACCCGGTGACGCTGGGCAGGGCGGCGAGCAGCCGCTCCGCGCCGTCCCGTACGGCGACCTGGTCGGCGTCGGAGGCCGCGAGGAGGTCGGTGACGTTCTCGTTGTCCTCGCCGGCGAGGAGCGCCAGCAGCAGGTGCGCGGGCGTCAGATCGGCGTGGCCGTCCTTGACGGCCCGGCTGGTGGCCGCGTTCAGCGCGTCCCGGCTCTTGTTGGTCAGCTCGGCATCCACGGGTGACTTGCTCCTCTCTCGGGGGACAGAACCATGACATAAACAACCTACGCAAAGTTGAGTCTATTCCACTCAAGGCAGGCGGCTCAAGGCAGGCGGCTGTCCCCCGGACGGGCCCGCCCCGGCCCGCCCCGTACCCTTCGGGCCATGTCCCATGACGTACTCAACCCGACGCCCGAGTACCTCGCCTTCTGGCAGGAGCGGCACGTCTGCACGCTGACCACCCCGCGGCCCGACGGGACGCCCCACGTGGTGCCGGTGGGCGTGACGTACGACCCGGAGGCAGGGCTGGCCCGGGTGATCAGCAACAGGCACAGCAGGAAGGTCCGCAACATCCTGGCGGCGGAGCCGGGCACGGCCCGGGTCGCGGTCTGCCAGATGGAAGGACGCCGCTGGGCCACCCTCGAGGGGCGCGCGGTGATCCGCACGGACGAGGCGTCGGTCGCCGACGCGGTGGCGCGCTACGCGGAGCGCTACGGGCGGACGCCCTCGCCCAATCCCGACCGGGTGGTCATGGAGATCACCCTGGACCGGGCGATGGGCCGCGCCTGACGGCGGCCGGGGCCGGCGCCCGCCGGGCCCGACGGCGGCCGGCCAGGGGCGCGATCCGCAACCAAATCTTGTCCGGCCGACGAGTGGACGCGGACATCACAACGGCGCCATCGTGGTCAGGTCCACGATGGCGCCGTTGTGTGGGGGTAGCACCTGAGCGATCTGCAACGACGGGGGAATCGCTTCAGGCACTGCGGGGGGTGGCGGTGGTGATATCAGGTTCGAAGAGCTGGTGATCGCGCTGGTCGAGGTTGACGAAGACCATTCCGTAGCGCACCTCGCAGCGGACGGGCTGCGGCGCGCCGCGGGGGCGACGCAGGCAGCGGTACGCACGTACGTCCTCGTCCTCCTCGCGCACGATGACGATCGGCTGTCCGAACAGGGTGACCATCAACGAGTCGCCAGGGTGGGGGATGGCCGTGGCGAGGTCGATGAACTGCCAGCCGGAGCGGTAGGCAGAGGCCATTTCGCGGCGGAAGCCGCGGTCGTCGGGGGTCATCAGGAGACCTTCGCCGGCGTGGTGTTCCAGCCGAGATCAGCGGGAGCCGTGTTCCAGCCCAGATCGGTCTTGCCTACCGATTCGACGGGCGTGCTGGTACTGGTACCGGTGTCGGCCTGAACGCTTCCCGCGTCGCCGTTGAAGGCGACGACTGCCCCATGGACCGCAACGACGGAGAAAACAACGGCAAGCACCGAGCGAAGCATTCTCTTATACATGGTCGGCTTCGTCCTCACTTGATGGAATCCTCTCCCCCGCGTGACTGACGATGGCTTATTCAGGCACGTCAGTGCCACAGGGACGATGCATCATGTTCTTACATGTTCAGGACCCTGGGGGGTGGAGATTTGCCCAAGAGCGACACAAACCCGACACATCCCCACCCGGTCACAGCCATGTGCCCCGAGGGAGCGCGCCTCTACGCAGCCGCGCTGAGCACCGGCCGCGTCTCCCGCGGCGAGGTGGAGAACGCCCCCTGCCTGCTCGAATTCGCTCTGCTGAGGCCCGACCCCGATGACGCGAACCAGCTGCGCGCGGTTCCCCCGTCCGTCGCCCTCACCCAGCGGCTCCATCCGCTCGAGCGCGAGATCCGCGACCGCAGACGCAGCGCCGTAGATCTCGCCGACGCATTCGAGCCGTTCCTGACCATCAGCGCCCAGAGCCCCGCGACCACCCACGCCATCACCGTGCTGGAGGGCTTCGAGCAGATCAACGCGGCCCTCGACCTGGCCACCGCCGAGTGCCACACCGAGGCCTTGACCGTACAACCGGGCGGAGCCCGGCCCAGCTTCATCCTCACCGAGGCACTGGAGCGCGCTGCGCCGCTGCTCAACCGGGGGGTGAGCATCCGCACGCTCTACCAGCACACGGTACGCCACAGCCAGGGCACGCTCGCCTACGTGGACCGGATCTCCACGGGGAAGGTGGAGATCCGCACACTTGAGGAGCTCATAGAGCGTCTCATGATCTTCGACCGCACGGTGGCCTTCATCCCCGCGAGCGACGACCGGACGGTGGCACTGGAGCTGCGGCACCCGGGACTGGTCGACTATCTCATCAAGGTCTTCGAGCAACTGTGGCGCCGCGCCGTGCCGTTGAGCGAGGAAGTGACGTACACGCACGCCCCGGACGGCATCTCGGGCGTGCAGCGCACCATCGCCCAGCTGCTCGTCGAGGGGCACGTGGACGAGGCCATCGCACGCCGCCTGGGGATGAACGTACGCACCTGCCGGGCGCACATCGCCAAGCTGGCCGCCTACCTGGGCAGCGGCAGCCGCGCCCAACTCGGCTTCCTCATCGCCCAGTCCGGGATCCTCGACACCCCGGAACACCGGCAGCTCTGACTACCCACTGCCGGCCCACACAAACGGAAGGCCCCCACCCGTTCCCGGGCGGGGGCCTTCCCCATGCCTGCGCTGGCTGAAAACCGCCGGTCCGCCGTCAGTCCATCGGGCGCTTGGGGCGCCACACGACCAGGGCGTTGCCCGGCTGCGGGGGCTGGTACGGAACCAGGTCGCGCCGGTACGAGGCGTGCACCTGGGCCTCGCGGGCCCGGAGCGTGGCGGCCGCGCCGTCCACCGCCGCGGAGAGCTCGGCCACGCGCTGCTGGAGCGCGGCGACCTGGTTCTCCAGCTCGATGATCCGCTTGATGCCCGCCAGGTTGATGCCCTCGTCCTGCGACAGCGCCTGCACCGTGCGGAGCAGTTCGATGTCGCGGGCCGAGTAGCGCCGGCCGCGGCCGGCCGTCCGGTCCGGGGAGACCAGGCCCAGGCGGTCGTACTGACGGAGGGTCTGCGGATGCAGGCCCGAGAGCTGGGCGGCCACCGAGATCACGTAGACCGGGGTCTCATCGGTGAGCTGGTAGCCCCCGCCCAGGCGGGAGGACTGTCGTCGGCGGCCGTCCATGGTCATGCTCCCTTCGCGGACTCGAACAGCGCGGTACGCGGGTCCTGCGACTCCGTCGCATCGCGGTACATCTCCAGCGCCTCGCGGGCCTTGTCCGACAGCTCGGTCGGGACCGCGACCTCCACCGTCACCAGCAGGTCGCCGCGGGTGCCGTCCTTGCGGACCGCTCCCTTGCCGCGGGCCCGCATGGTGCGGCCGTTGGGGGTGCCCGGCGGCAGCTTCAGCGTCACCGAGGGGCCGTTCAGGGTCGGGACCTTGATGTCGGCGCCCAGGGCCGCCTCGGCGAAGGTCACCGGGACGGTCACCGTCAGGTTGTCGTCCTTGCGGCCGAACACCGGGTGGGAGTCCACGTGCACGACGACGTACAGGTCACCGCCGGGACCGCCGCGCTCGCCCGGAGCGCCCTTGCCGCGCAGCCGGATCCGCTGGCCGTTGGAGACGCCCGCCGGGATCCGGACCTGCATGGTGCGCGAACTGCGGGCGCGCCCGCTGCCCTTGCAGACGTCGCAGGGGGTCTCCGCGATCAGGCCGCGGCCCTTGCAGTCCGCACAGGGGTCGGTCAGCGAGAAGCCGCCGCCGCTGCCCCGCGAGACCTGGCCGGTGCCGACGCAGGTCGGGCACACCCGGGGGGTGCCGTTCTTGTCGCCGGTTCCGGAACAGGCCTTGCAGGGGGCCTGCGAGGACATCCGGAGCGGGACCGTGGCCCCGTCCACCGCCTCCGTGAAGGAGAGGGTGACCTCCGACTCGATGTCCTGGCCGCGGCGCGGCTGGGTGCGGGTGCCCGCACCCGGGCCGGCGCCGCGGTTGAACAGGCCGCCGAACACATCGCCCAGGCCGCCGCCGAAGCCGCCGGCCTGGCCACCCTGCTGCTGACCGCCGAAGAGGTCGCCGAGGTCGAAGTTGAACGAGCCGCCGGCCCCGCCCGGTCCCGGGCGGAAGCCGCCGTTGCCGAACAGGGCGCGCGCCTCGTCGTACTCCTTGCGCTTCTTCGCGTCGCCGAGGATGTCGTTCGCCTCGGAGATCTCCTTGAAGCGCTCCTCGGCCGAGGCGTCGCCCTTGTTGGCGTCCGGGTGGAACTCGCGCGCGAGCTTCCGGTACGCCTTCTTGATCTCGGCCTCGGTCGCGTCCTTCGGGACACCGAGGACCTTGTAGTAGTCCTTCTCGACGAAGTCCTTCGTGCTCATCCCCGGTGTCCCTCCTCTCGTACCGCTACTGGTTCAGCTTCAGCCCTTGTCGGGGGCATCCGCGTCCTTGTCCGACGGCGCTTCGCCCTCCGCGGACTCCGACTTGGGGGCCGCGCCCGGCTGGGGCTCGGCCACCGCGACCCGCGCGGGGCGGATCGTACGCTCGCCGATCCGGTACCCCGGCTGCAGGATCGCCACGCAGGTCGTCTCGGTGACGTCCGGCGCGTACGAGTGCATCAGGGCCTCGTGGATCGTCGGGTCGAAGGGCTCGCCCTCCTTGCCGAACTGCTGCAGCCCCATCTTCGCCGCGGCGGTCTCCAGCGATTCGGCCACCGACTTGAAGCCGCCGACCAGCTCGCCATGCTCCCGCGCCCGGCCGATGTCGTCCAGGGTCGGGAGCAGTTCCGTCAGGAGGGACGCGACCGCGATCTCCTTGACGGCGATCCGGTCCCGCTCCACCCGGCGGCGGTAGTTCTGGTACTCCGCCTGGAGCCGCTGGAGGTCCGCGGTGCGCTCACCGAGCGCCGTACGGGCCTGGTCCAGCTGCGCGAGCAGCGCCACGTCCTGCGCCGCGTCCCCGGCCGGGGCCGCCTCCTCCTTCGCGGAGTCGGCGGCCTTCGGCTCGTCGGGCGTGCCGTCGGCGGGGACTTCGGGCTTCTCGTCGAAACCCGGGGTCTCCTCCGACATCAGGCAGCGCCACCCTTCGGCTTCTCGTCGTCGACGATCTCGGCGTCGACGACGTCGTCGTCGGCCTTGGCCTGACCGGCGTCACCGGGAGCGGCACCGGCGGCACCCTGAGCGGCCTGGGCGTCGGCGTAGATGGCCTGGCCGAGCTTCTGGCTGACCGCGGCGAGCTTCTCGGTCGCGGTGCGGATCTCGGCGGTGTCGTCACCCTTGAGCTTGTCCTTCAGCTCGGTGACGGCGGCCTCGACCTCGGTCTTGACCTCGGCCGGGACCTTGTCCTCGTTGTCCTTGACGAACTTCTCCGTCTGGTAGACGAGCTGCTCGCCCTGGTTGCGGGACTCGGCGGCCTCCTTGCGGCGCAGGTCCTCCTCCGCGTACTGCTCCGCCTCCTGGCGCATGCGGTCGACCTCGTCCTTGCCGAGCGAGGAGCCGCCGGTGACGGTCATCTTCTGCTCCTTGCCCGTGCCAAGGTCCTTGGCCGTGACGTGCATGATGCCGTTCGCGTCGATGTCGAAGGAGACCTCGATCTGCGGGACGCCACGCGGGGCCGGCGGCAGGCCGGTCAGCTCGAACATGCCGAGCTTCTTGTTGTACGCCGCGATCTCGCGCTCGCCCTGGTAGACCTGGATCTGCACGGACGGCTGGTTGTCCTCGGCCGTCGTGAAGATCTCGGACCGCTTGGTCGGGATCGTGGTGTTGCGCTCGATGAGCTTGGTCATGATGCCGCCCTTGGTCTCGATGCCGAGGGACAGCGGGGTCACGTCGAGGAGCAGGACGTCCTTGACCTCACCCTTGAGCACACCGGCCTGGAGGGTGGCGCCGATGGCGACGACCTCGTCCGGGTTGACGCCCTTGTTGGCGTCCTGACCGCCGGTGAGCTCCTTGACGAGCTCGGCGACGGCCGGCATGCGGGTGGAGCCGCCGACCAGGACCACGTGGTCGATCTCGGACAGCTGGATGCCGGCGTCCTTGATGACGTTGTGGAACGGGGTCTTGCAGCGGTCGAGCAGGTCCGCGGTGAGCTGCTGGAACTGCGAGCGCGTGAGCTTCTCGTCCAGGTGCAGCGGGCCCTCGGCGGAGGCCGTGATGTAGGGCAGGTTGATCGAGGTCTCCGTGGAGGAGGACAGCTCGATCTTCGCCTTCTCGGCGGCCTCGCGCAGGCGCTGGAGCGCCATCTTGTCCTTGGAGAGGTCCACGCCGTGACCGTTGGCGAACTGCTTCACCAGGTAGTCGACGACGCGCTGGTCCCAGTCGTCACCACCGAGGTGGTTGTCACCGTTGGTGGCCTTGACCTCGACGACGCCGTCGCCGATCTCGAGGAGCGACACGTCGAAGGTGCCGCCACCGAGGTCGAAGACGAGAATGGTCTGGTCGTCCTTGTCGAGGCCGTAGGCCAGGGCGGCGGCCGTCGGCTCGTTGACGATACGCAGGACGTTCAGGCCCGCGATCTCGCCGGCCTCCTTCGTCGCCTGGCGCTCGGAGTCGTTGAAGTAGGCCGGGACGGTGATGACCGCGTCCGTGACCTTCTCGCCCAGGTACGCCTCGGCGTCGCGCTTCAGCTTCTGCAGGATGAAGGCGCTCATCTGCTGCGGGTTGAAGTCCTTGCCATCCAGGTTGATCTTCCAGTCAGTGCCCATGTGGCGCTTGACGGAGCGGATGGTCCGGTCCACGTTCGTGACCGCCTGGCGCTTGGCCACCTCGCCGACGAGGACCTCGCCGTTCTTGGCGAAGGCGACGACGGACGGCGTGGTCCTGGCGCCCTCGGCGTTGGTGATGACGGTGGGCTCGCCGCCTTCCAGAACGCTGACGACGGAGTTAGTGGTGCCCAGGTCGATGCCGACCGCACGTGCCATTTCGATTCCTCCAGCTGACTTGAGTGCAACAGACTCAAGGATGCCCCACACCCGCGCCGACGTCAACGGAACTGAGTCGGCTCGACTCAACCTTTAGCCCATCCTTACGCGCAACCTTGCCGCTCTCCAGCCCCTCCGACGCGAATCCAGCCGCGCCCGAACGGGTTCCCCCGACCCCGCCGACCGCGCGCCACCCCACCCCGCCGGGAGGCGTCCGGCACGGTGCTGGAATGCCGCTCACACTCACCGCCCCCCGGCCCCGGGTTCGGGTACCCACCGCCCCGCCGGCGAAAAGGGTGGTGGACCTGGTCGGCGCGGCGCTCCTGCTCGCCGTCGCGGCCGTCCCGCTCGCCCTGGCCGCCGCGCTGCTGTACGTGACCCAGGGCGGCCGGGTCCTCGTACGGGAGCCCGCCGCGGGCCTGGCCGGGCGGCCGTTCCTGACCTGGCGGCTGCGCACCGACGGCGCGGGCGGCGCCGGCGAGGCCGTCGAGCGGTGCGCCCTCGACGCCCTGCCGCAGCTGGTCAACGTGCTCCGGGGCGAGATGTCGCTGGTCGGGCCGCGCCCGGAGCCCCGTACGGACCGGCCCGAGCGGCTGCTCGTACGCCCCGGAATGACCGGCCTGTGGCAGGTGAGCGCCCGCTCGGACCTACCGTGGGAGGAGATGCCCCTGCTCGACCTGCATTATGTGGAGAACCACTGGCTCGGGATGGACCTCGCGATCCTGGCGCAGACTCCACGGGCGGCCTACCGACATAGGCAGCCCTGAGCGACACAGATCACCGCACGCTCAGCTACATTGCGGCGTCGGGAATGGGTAACCTCAAGCCTTGACTTCATAAGTTACCGCTTAGTAAGTGCCGCCCGAGGAGCCCTCCCATGCAACTCGCCGCGATCATCGTGTCGCTGGTCCTGACCGTGGTCGGCGTCGCGCTGCTCGCCCGAGCCGTGGCGCAGATCTACCGCTTCGTGAAGCTCGGCCAGCCCGTACCGGCCGGCAGCCGTACGGACGACCCGAAGGCCCGAACGATCACCCTGGTCCGGGAGTTCCTGGGCCACAGCCGGATGAACCGCTGGGGCATCGTCGGCTTCGCGCACTGGTTCGTCGCCGTCGGCTTCCTGACGCTGCCGCCGACGCTGGCGCAGGCCTACGGGCAGCTCTTCCAGGCCGACTGGACGCTGCCGGTCATCGGCGGCTTCCTGCCGTTCGAGATGTACATCGAGTTCATCGGCCTGATGACGGTCGTGGGCATCCTCGTCCTCATCGCGATCCGGCTGCTCAACCTGCCCTCCCGGGCGGGCCGCAAGTCGCGCTTCACCGGCTCGAAGGCCTGGCAGGCATACTTCGTCGAGTACATCATCCTGACCATCGGCCTCGCCATCCTCGCGCTGCGCGGCCTCGAGGGCGCGATCCACCACGTGGACTCGTACGACCCGGCGTACTTCGTGTCGTACCCGCTCGTGCTGGCCTTCAAGGGGCTCTCGCTCGGCGCCCTGCAGAACGCCATCTACTTCACCGCGATGATCAAGATCGGCACCTCGCTGATCTGGATGATCGTGGTCTCGCTCAACACCAACATGGGTGTCGCCTGGCACCGCTTCCTCGGCTTCCCGAACATCTGGTTCAAGCGGAACGCCGACGGCGCGACCGCGCTCGGCGCCCTCCAGCCGATGACCAGCGGCGGCAAGCAGATCGACTTCGAGGACCCGGGCGAGGACGACGTCTTCGGCGTCTCGCAGGTCGAGCAGTTCTCCTGGAAGGGCATCCTCGACTTCTCCACGTGCACGGAGTGCGGCCGCTGCCAGTCGCAGTGCCCGGCCTGGAACACCGGCAAGCCGCTGTCCCCGAAGCTCCTGATCATGTCGCTGCGCGACCACGCGCACGCCAAGGCCCCGTACCTGCTCGCCGGCGGCGGCAAGGACATGGAGGGCAACGAGAAGGCGACGGCGGAGCAGCTGAAGGACGTCCCGGCCGCCGCCCTCGCCGAGGCCGAGCGCCCGCTGATCGGGACGGCCGAGGAGAACGGCGTCATCGACCCGGACGTGCTGTGGTCCTGCACGACCTGCGGTGCGTGCGTGGAGCAGTGCCCGGTCGACATCGAGCACATCGACCACATCGTCGACATGCGCCGCTACCAGGTGATGATCGAGAGCGCGTTCCCGTCGGAGGCGGGCACGATGCTCAAGAATCTGGAGAAGAAGGGCAACCCCTGGGGCCTGGCGAAGAAGCAGCGCGTCGAGTGGACCAAGGAGGTCGACTTCGAGGTCCCGATCATCGGGAAGGACGCCGAGGACCTCTCCGAGTTCGACTACCTCTACTGGGTCGGCTGCGCCGGCGCCCTGGAGGACCGGGCCAAGAAGACCACGAAGGCCTTCGCGGAGCTGCTGAACATCGCGGGCGTCAAGTTCGCGATCATGGGCGGCGACGAGAAGTGCACCGGTGACTCGCCGCGCCGCCTGGGCAACGAGCCGCTGTTCCAGCAGCTGGGCCAGGAGAACGTGGCCATGCTGAACATGGCGTTCGGCGAAGACGATGAAGATCCTTCGACCCGTAAGCCGAAGTCGGCGAAGCGGATCGTCTCGACCTGCCCGCACTGCTTCAACACCATCGCGAACGAGTACCCGCAGCTGGGCGGCGAGTACGAGGTCATCCACCACACGCAGCTGCTCCAGCACCTGATCGACGAGGGCCGGCTGACGCCGGTGACGCCGGTCGAGGGCCTGATCACGTACCACGACCCGTGCTACCTGGGCCGGCACAACAAGGTCTACACGCCGCCGCGCGAGATCATGTCGGCCGTGCCGGGGCTGCGGCAGCAGGAGATGCACCGCCACAAGGAGCGGGGCTTCTGCTGCGGCGCCGGCGGCGCGCGGATGTGGATGGAGGAGCGGATCGGCAAGCGCATCAACAACGAGCGCGTCGACGAGGCGCTGTCCCTCAACCCGGACATCGTGTCGACCGCCTGCCCGTTCTGCCTCGTCATGCTCACCGACTCGGTGAACGGCAAGAAGAACGACGGCAAGGCGAAGGAGTCCGTGCAGGTCGTGGACGTGGCGCAGCTGCTGCTGGACTCGGTGAAGACGCCGGAGCCGGCCGAGGTCGAGGTCGAGGCGGAGGCCGATGAGGCCGAGGCCGAAGTCGAAGTCGAGGCCGAGAAGGCCGCTGCGGCCGAGACGGCTGAGGCGGCTGAGGCGGCTGAGGCGGCTGAGCCGAAGCCCGAGGAAGCCAAGTAGTACGCGGCCACCCCGCACCACACGCCGAACGGCCGGTCCCCTCCCGGGGGACCGGCCGTTCGGCGTGTGTCACACCCGCTCGCCCCGGTCGGTCAGGAGGACCGGCGGCGCAGCATCGCGAAGCCGAGGCCGGCCGCGCCCGCCGCGGCCATCCCGCCGCCCGCGGCGACCAGCTTCGGGGTGTCGCCGCCCGTCGGCTCGGCGACGCCCTCCGCGCCGGCCTTGACCCCGCCCTTGGGCGCGACCTTCCCGGCGACGGCGGCGGGCTTCGCCTCGCCCTTCACCCCGCTCTTCTTCACGTCCTTCTTCACGGTGTACTGCTCGATCAGCCTGCCGTCGAAGTCGTACACCCAGCTGTTCCCGCCGCCCTTGCCGTCGATGACGACGAACTTCACGCGCTTGCCGTCCTGGACGAGCTTGTACGTCCAGCCGTCGTTCAGCGTGCTCGGGTGCTTCAGGTCGATGCTTCCGAGGACGTTGCCGTTCGGCATCGAGAAGTCGACGCGCTTGCCCTTCGGGCCGTCGACCAGCTTGGCGATGCGGCCGTCGGGCATGGTGATCCGCACCGAGCTCTCCTTCTTGACCTCGGGCTTGACGTGCGGCTTCGGCTTCTCGACCGGCTTCGGCTTCTCCCCGCCCGCCATCCAGGAGGTCACGGTGCCGTTCGGCTGGAGCACGACGTGCAGCCCGTTGCTCTGGCCGTACGAGGCGGCGGCGCCCTTGCTGACCAGGGTGTCGAGCTTCGTGGAGCCGGCGAATATGTCCGCCTCGAAGTGGTTCGCGCCGAGCTTGTAGACCTTGGCCACGGAGCCGTCGGCCAGCTTCACGGTGGTGATGTACGCCCGGACGCCGGCGGTCGGCTTGGCCGGCAGGGTGGTGGGCTTCTCCGGCGGGGCGGGCTTCACCGGCGGAACGGACGGGTCGACCTGCGGCTGCTGCGGCTGCTGCGGCTGCTCGATACCGGGCAGCACCTCCGGCTCCGTAACGGCCGGGGAGTCGGCGAAGGCGGACCCGACGGGAAGGGCCAGGACGGCGGCCGCGCCGGTCAGGACGGCGGCGGTACGGAGGGTGGTGCGGCGGGTGCTGCGCATGACGGGTGCTCTTCTCGTGCTCGTGCTCGTACTCGTGCTCTGCGATTGCTCTGCGGGGCGTCGGCAGACACGAAGCTACGGGCCGGATATGTGGGTATTCCGTCGGCAACGTAACGAAGGCCCACAGACTTCGACGCAGACACGTAAAACGGACACCCTGTCGTCCCCTAGGGGATGTCACAGGTCAGCCGCAAAGGCCCCTTCTTCCGGCCGCCCGTCCACGGGGCGCGGCAGGACCAGGTACTTTCGATCACGTGGCTGGATTCAGGATCGGACGCGGCCGGGACAACAACCGCACCCCGCAACAACCTCCGCGGCAGCAGCCGTACGGACAGCAGCAACCGCCTCCGTACGGCCAGCAGCCCTACCCTCCCGCGGGCCCGCCGCCGCAGCAGCAGTGGCCGCAGCCAGGCGCCGGGGGACACGGCGAGCCCGAGTACTTCGACCCGTACGGCCAGCAGCAGCACCCGCAGGCCCCGTACGGCCACGGGGGCCAGGGCGGCGGCCACGGCGGTCAGGGCGGCGGGCAGGGCGGCCACGGCGGTCACGGGGGCTACACCAACGACAACCCGGGGCACACCCAGGTCTTCGCCGTCGGCGAGGACCCGTACAGCCAGGGCGCGACGTACCAGGCGGGCGCGGCCGCGGCCGCCCCGTCCGGCCCGCGGCTGCCGTGGAAGGAGCTCCTGCGCGGCATCGTGACGCGGCCGGGCCAGACCTTCCTCCAGATGCGCGACTACGCCGTCTGGGGTCCGGCGCTGGCCGTGACCTTCCTCTACGGGCTCCTCGCGGTCTTCGGCCTCGACGACGCCCGCCAGGACGTGATCAACGCGCCCCTCTCCAAGGCCGTGCCGATCGTCCTCTCGGCGGGGGCGGCCTTCGTGATCTGCGGGCTGCTGCTCGGCGCGGTCACCCACACCCTGGCCCGCCAGCTGGGCGGCGACGGCTCCTGGCAGCCCACCGTGGGCCTGTCCATGCTGGTCATGTCGCTGACGGACGCCCCGCGCCTGATCTTCGCCGTGTTCCTGGGCGGCGACAACGGGCTGGTCCAGGTCCTCGGCTGGGCCACCTGGGTAGCGGCGGGCGCCCTGTTCACGGCGCTGATCGGCAAGTCCCACGACCTGCCGTGGCCGAAGGCCCTGGGCGCGTCCGCGATCCAGCTGATCGCGCTGCTGTCGATCATCAAGCTGGGCACGATCTGACCGCCCGGTCACGCACACGAAAGGGCCCGCCGCGCAACAACGCACGGCGGGCCCTCACGCATGGTGCGTGACTATGCGTCGAGAACCTGTCCCTCACGCCGCACGACGGGCGGCTCGACCGACCAGGGGAAGTTGATCCACTCGTCGGTCTTCTTCCACACGTACTCGCACTTCACGAGCGAGTGGGACTTCTCGTAGATGACGGCGGACCGCACCTCGGCGACGTGGCCGAGGCAGAAGTCGTGGACGAGCTTCAGGGTCTTGCCGGTGTCGGCCACGTCATCGGCGATGAGGACCTTCTTGTCGGTGAAGTCGATCGCCTCGGGCACCGGCGCGAGCATGACCGGCATCTCCAAAGTCGTGCCCACGCCCGTGTAGAACTCCACGTTCACCAGGTGGATGTTCTTGCAGTCGAGCGCGTACGCCAGCCCGCCGGCGACGAACACCCCGCCGCGGGCGATGCTCAGGATGATGTCGGGCTCGTACCCGTCGTCGGCGATGGTCTGCGCGAGCTCGCGCACAGCCCGCCCGAACCCCTCGTAGTCAAGATTCTCGCGCACTGCGTTGTCACTCATGCGTCGTGCCTCACCTGGGTGCGGTGGAAGTTCTGGAAGGAGCGCGAGGCGGTCGGCCCGCGCTGGCCCTGGTACCTGGACCCGTAGCGCTCGCTGCCGTACGGGAACTCCGCCGGCGAGCTGAGCCGGAACATGCACAGCTGCCCGATCTTCATGCCCGGCCAGAGCTTGATCGGCAGCGTGGCGAGGTTCGACAGCTCCAGGGTCACGTGACCCGAGAACCCGGGGTCGATGAACCCGGCGGTCGAATGCGTCACCAGACCGAGGCGGCCCAGGCTGGACTTCCCCTCCAGTCTGGAGGCGATGTCGTCGGGCAGCGAGATGACCTCGTAGGTCGAGGCGAGCACGAACTCCCCGGGGTGCAGGATGAAGGCCTCGTCCCCCTCCGGCTCCACCATCCGGGTCAGGTCCGCCTGCTCGATCGCCGGATCGATGTGGGCGTACCGGTGATTCTCGAACACCCGGAAGAACCGGTCGAGGCGTACGTCGATGCTGGAGGGCTGCACCATCGACTCCTCGAACGGGTCGATGCGAACCCGTCCGCTGTCGATCTCGGCCCGGATGTCTTTGTCAGAGAGAAGCACGTCCCGAGGATACGCAGAGCGTGCGGGCCACCCCCAATCGAGAGCGGCACCCGCGCGCCCGGCCGTACCGGCTGCCCGGAGCCTGTGGCTCCTACCGCCTGACGGCACCACCCACGGGCACGGCCTGCCTCAGCCGCGCGCACCGCGGACACCGCAACAGCCGCCCGGGCCCGATCCGGCCGGCACCGAGGTGCTGCAGCGGGAAGGAGGCGGTACTGAAAACGTGCCCTTCGGCACAACGGACGACGGTGTGCTCCATCGAGTCCCTTTCCCCAACGAGCTGTACTGCGACGAATCGCCACATTAGGGGATGAACAAGACCCACTCCAGCCGCCGCTCCGCACCCACACGGTACGCCCCAACTCCCGCCCCCACACGCCCCCGTACACACGGCACGCACCGCCGCCACCGGGGCAGATTCACCGGGGGTCGATCATGGGGTAGGGTGGGCAACGCTACCGATCCAGGCAACTGGAACGCTGCGCGGATGTAGTTTAATGGTAGAACATGAGCTTCCCAAGCTTATAGCGCGGGTTCGATTCCCGTCATCCGCTCTTGCAAGAAGGCCCAGGTCAACGACCTGGGCCTTCGTCGTTGTCTAGACCTCTCGGACCCCGCGTGCCATTCGCGTGCCATAAGTCCCCTCACGGGGCGTCAGATTGATCGCTGATCCACCACGGCCCACGACAGGGCGCCTACGTCGCACGCCGGGGCGTCACCTCCTCCGAGCGGCCCCACCGGGACCCGGAAGTCGTGGCACGAGCTTGTGGACGGTGACTGCCGTGGCTCCACCCGTCTGCCGGTCCGGCTGCGTGCGCTGGCGACGGACGTCGGCGTCGATGTTGTCGGCGAGCGTGCGCTGGTGCGCCTTGGTGGAGTGCTGATAGATCAGCTGGGCGCGCTCGGACGACTGTCCCGCGCGGACCATGAGGTCCTTCAGCTTGGCGCCGGTATCGGCAGCGAGGGTGTTCCCGGTGTGGCGCAGGTCGTAGAAGCGGAACTCCTTGGGCATGCCGACGGCATCCCGGGCCTTGCGCCACTTGCGGCCGAAGGTGGTGCCGCGCAGGGCGGCGCCCTCCTCCCCCACGAACACCAGGCCCTCGGGTCCGGGCTGGGCGTACCAGTCCAGGTGCCGGCGTACGTCGAGGAGGACAAAGCCGGGCAGCATGATCTCCCGCTTGCCCGCTCGGGACTTGGGGTCTCCGATCACCCGGCGTCCGGTGTTCAGCTCCGGAGCCGCACGTCGGACGCGCACGGATCCGGTGTCGAGGTCGATGTCGGCGCGACGCAGTTCGGCCAGTTCCTCGGGCCGCATGGAGGCGAAGGCGCCCAGCAGCACCATCAGCCGCCAGCGGATCCCGATGGCCTCGGCGAGCGCGAAGACCTGGTCGATGGTGGCCACGGGCCGCTCGTCGGCGTCCTCGCGCCCCGCACCGCGGATGGAGCAGGGGTTCCGACGGATCAGCTCGTCCTCCACCGCGGTCTGCATGATCGCCTTCAGCAGCCGGTAAGACTTCGCCGTGGTGGTCGCACCGGTCGCCGTACGCCGTTCCGCACGCCAAGTCCGCACCTTGGCAGGGCTGATGGTGTTGACGTACTGGCTGCCGAAGGCGGGCTCCAGGTGGATGCGCAGCAGCCGCCGGTACAGCTCGTCGGTGGTGGGGGCGATGCCGCGTTCGTCGATCCAGCGCCGGGCGTACTCGGCGAACAGCACCTCGCCGGCGGTCGGGTCGATCCAGTCGCCGCGTGACTGATCGGCCTGGATCTGGGCGAGGAACACCTCCGCGTCGCGCTTGGTGTCGTACGTCTGAGGGGCCGCACGGAGGATGCCGGTCGCTCCGGGGTAGCGGGCCTGGTAGCGCCCCGAGGGCAGCTTCCTGATCGCACCGAAGCTACGGCGGGGAACTCGCTTGCGGGCGGGAGGCATCAGGCAGCCGTCCCGTAGCCCGCCCGCCGAGTGCGGACGGGCGCGACCGTGCGCACCGCCACGTAGGCGGTCAGGACGCTATCGGCTATGCGGACGTGCTTGCCCAATTTGACGTACTCGATGCGGCGCTCGGAGATGAGGCGTCGAATGAAGCGCACACCGGTTCCAAGACGTTCCGCGGCCTCGTCGACCGTGAGAAGACGGTCGGCGGTATTGGCCCCCTTCGCGACGGAAGTTTCACCGGATGCGGCATTCCCTCCCACCTCGTCTATCCCATGGATGACAACGAGATCTTTTCGAGCAGGGGGTATCGGAGATCGACGCAAGAGCTTCCTATCGTGAAATGAAAAGAGTTCTGGCACGGGCCGGAGCGAAAAGGTGCGCCGGGAACACCAATGGTCCGGAGAATCCCCGGTTTGGCTGACCGGGGATCGTCGGCTATGTTGCGGCCTCGCCAGCCGACGAGAGCCCTGTAGGACAGTCGGCAAGGAGTACCTGCGGCGGCACTCCGAGGGCGGCGGCTATGGCGACCAGGTCGTCGACATCGCAGCGCCGCACGGTGCGTTCGATGCGAGAGAGCGCGGTGAAGGTCATAGGCCGGCCGAGCGCGACGACGTGGGCCGCGAGCTGGCGCTGCGAGTAGCCGAGGGCGACGCGGGTGCGTTCGATGGCGCGGGCCGCGGCCCGTCCGGCAGGGCCGATTTCAAGTGAGCGTGGAGGCATTGGTGTGTTGTAGCTTGCCCCGCAGCCGTCCGGGAACAGTTTCCCGTCTGCTGTGAGCGATAGGCCGATCATCACCGGCTTTGCGGGCCGATCCCTCATCCGGGACTCCCGAACCACCACCATGTGCCGGGCATAAGTTTTGAGAGAAAGCAGAGTGAACCCTGGACTTTTTCGCATGGGGTGTGGCTGTGTTGTCCACACCCCGGCCTCGCCGGGTTTTCCTGCCCAATTTCCGCAAGGTGGCCAAGCAGCCCGGCCACCAGTAAAGGAGCCGCCCTCTTGAAGCCGACGCCCCCTGCCCTCGATGAGACTCCGTCAAATGAAATATGGCCGCCCGTCGCCGTCCCCGGCCGCCCGAACGATCCGCCGATGGATGCGCAGCGCCCTGACGAGGCACCGATCGGGGAACAACTCCTGGACGAAGTGCGGGCCACGATCCGCCGCTACGTGGTCATGCCGAGCGAGGAGGCCCTGACCGCCGCCACGCTGTGGGCGGCGGCCACGCACCTGCAGACGGTGTGGCAGCACGCCCCACGCCTCGCAGTGGTCGGGCCGGCGAAGAAGTGTGGGAAGTCCCGGCTGCTGGAGGTCCTGCACGAGTCCGTCCACGAACCGCTGATCACGGTCAGCGCGTCAGCTGCGGCGATCTTCCGCTCGATCGATGGCGGCAACCCGCCCACCCTGATGGTGGACGAGGTCGACACGATCTTCGGGTCGGCGAAGGTCGCGGAGAAGAACGAGGAGATGCGCGGGCTGCTCAACGCAGGGCACATGCGCAACCGGCCTACCCTGCGGGTGTCCGGCCCGAACCACGACGTGCAGAAGTTCTCCACCTTCGCCATGGCCGCCCTGGCCGGCATCGGGGATCTGCCCGACACGATCATGGACCGGTCCGTGGTCATCCGCATGCGCCGCCGCACGGGCGCCGAGATGGTCACCTCGTGGCGCTACGGCCGCGACGACCTGACGGTCAGGGCGCTGCGGGAACGGCTCGCGGCCTGGCTCGCCAGCGTCCGCGACGAGGCCATCGCGCTGGAGCCCAAGCTCCCGGTCAACGACCGCGCCGCCGACACCTGGGAGCCGTTGATCAGCGTCGCCGACCTCGCGGGCGGACGCTGGCCGATGATCGCCCGCACGGCGTGCAAGACCATGACGGACTACGAGTCCGGGCGCGATCAGGAAGGCGGACTGAAGATCCGTATCCTGACCGACATCCGCAAAGCCTTCGCCAGCGTGGGTAACCCGCCCGCCCTGCGGACCACCCACCTGCTGGACCTCCTCAACGCCGACCCAGAGGCGCCCTGGTCCGAGCACAGCCCCAAGGGGCTCACCCCACGCGGACTGCAGATCCTGCTCGACGACTACGGCATCGGCTCGGGCAACCGCCGCTTCCCCGACGGCAGTCAGGCCAAGGGCTTCACTCCCGCGCAGTTCACCGACGCCTGGACCCGATACTGCCCGCCAGAGAAACCCGTCGCAGAGGCCCCGCCCGCCACCGGCGCCTAACCCTCCACGTCTCGTCCCACTCGTCCCCGCGCAGGTCAGCGCCGGGACGAGTCAAGACGCCGCAACGAGTCGACTCGACATCAGGCGATCACCCGTACCTGCCCTGACCAGCGGCGGGACGAGTGGGACGAGTCTCCAGGCTTCACGGCCGCCCCGCCCCGTGCCCGCCTCCACCCTGGGAGCACCACGCTTGCCCTCGCACACCATCTCTCCCGGACCCACGCCATCCCCAGCTCAGCTGGCCGTAGCGATCCGTACCGGGGTCACGCTCATGGCGCTCGGTGCCTTCGCACTGTCCTATGACGCGCTGCGTCAGATGGCCGCTGCCAGCCACATCCATCCCGTTCTCACGTACGCCTTCCCCCTCGTCGTCGACGGCTTCATCGCCATCGGGATCGGCGCCCTCCTCGTCCTGCGCACCGCACCCCTGCGGGCCCGCCTGTACGTGGCCACCCTGGTCAGCCTGGCCACCGGGACGAGCATCTGGGCCAACGTCCTCCACGCCATCCGCCTCAATCAGCAGAGCGGACGAGGCGGACTCGCCCTGGACGACATCACGGTCGGCACCATCTCCGCGATCGCCCCGCTCGCGCTGGCCGGCGCCGTCCACCTCTACCTGCTCGTCCAGCGCCGCCCCACACACCCAGCGCCACACGAAACGGCTCGCACTATTAACAGGGTCTTGCGCCCTCAGCCTGAGCGTGGCTCCGCACCCGCACGGGAGCCACAACCCATCCCCAACGTGGCTTCGTCAGACCCCGAGCAAGTGGCTGAGCCCGACACGCCGCCCGTCGAACGTCCCGACCGGCAGTCCAGCGCCACGTTGGAGCAGGCGATCGAGATCGGGCGCACCGCCCCGCTGGGTCGCGGTGGCAAGGTCTCACGCCGCCACATCGAAAGGGCCATCCGTGACAAGGGGCTGCGCGTAGGCCGCGAACGCCTGGACCAGGCGAAGAACCTCCTCCAAACCGAACTCGACGACGCCCAGGCCGACCCCGCCCAGCACTGATGCGGGAGGACCTCGCTCCGCTCACCTTAGGGAACACCCAGGGTGAGCGAGCCTCCTCCTCCGCTACCTGGCGCCTGCACCAGCCTCCCGCTACCCGCCCACTCCCGAAGGTCACCCGATGCACGATCCACACAACCCAGCGCCCCAAGACCAGCAGACCGTACGACTCACCCCCGCCCCAGAGGGAGCAAGGTATGGCGTTGGACCGTCCAAGGGCCGGTCCAACGCTGCCTCCGCCCCGGGGGTGGCGGAGGCAGGGCCCCGGCGCGAGGGCGCACCGGGGCAGGAGGCGGCGGCTGCCGCCGACGCCGGCCTGCCCGTCGTGGTACGAGCCGCCGACGAGGCCGCGCTGTACCGGGTTGCCCGCCGTCGCGCCCGCAAGAAGGTACAGCGCACGGAGCGCGTCGACGTCCGCTACAGCGTCTCCGAGAAGCAGGCGATCCTCGCCGAGGCCCGCCGCCTGAACCTGGCCGCCGCCCACCTCGTCGGCGCTCTCGTCGTGGCCCACCTGAATGGCGACCTCGTGCTGCCTGGCCAGCGGACCTCCCACGATGATCTGATCGACGAGCTCGCCGCTCTACGGACCGAGATCGCCAGGATCGGCACGAACGTCAACCAGGTCGCCCGCAAGCTGAACTCCGGCGGCCATCCACACCCTGGGGACACAGCCCTCCTCGCGGAAGCGGGACGTGTTCTGGTCCTGGCCCGTGATGCCGTCACGTCGATCGATGTGACGTCGGACAACGCCGCCACGTCGAAGGCGGCGTGATTGATCACGAATATCGGAAAGGCCGGCGCCGACACCCACGGTGTCCTGCGTTACCTCTACGGGCCCGGTCGCGCCAACGAGCACACCGACCCCCACCTGGTCGCCTCCTGGGACGGCTTCGCCCCCGACCCCGGCCGAGACGAGAGCGCCACCCTCGCCCAGCTCGCCACCGTCCTCGACCTGCGCGTCAAGCAAGCCGGGGACCGCGCACCCGCCAAGCATGTGTGGCACTGCTCAGTACGGACCGCGCCCGAAGACCCGATCCTCACCGACGAGCAGTGGGCGACGATCGCCCGCCGGATCCTGAACGCCACCGGCATCGCGCCCGCCGGCGACCCCGATGCCTGCCGCTGGGTCGCGGTCCGCCACGCGGAGGACCACATCCACATCGTCGCCACCAAGGTCCGCGGCGACCTCCGCGAGCCCCGCAACTGGAACGACTACCTGCGCGCCGACAACGAGTGCGCAGCGATCGAGAAGGAGTACGGCCTGCGCCAGGTCGTGCGCGGCGACCGCACCGCCGCCAAGCGCCCCACCCGCGCCGAGAAGGAGAAGGCCCTGCGTGCCGGGCACACCGCCACGCCCAGGGAGAGGCTGCGCACCACCGTCCGCACGACGGTGGCTGCTGCCACGGGTACCGAGGAGTTCTTCACCATCCTCCGCAGCGCGGGCGTGCTGGTGGACATCCAGTACTTCCCCTCCGGGGACATCCGCGGCTACAAGGTCGCCCTCCCCGGCGACACGAACGCCAAGGGCGAGCCGGTGTGGTTCTCAGGCTCCGCCCTCGGCCCAGACCTGTCCTACCCCAAGATCAGCGAACGTCTCGCACCCACCGAATCCGTCTCTGTGGGCCGGCACTCCGGCCGTCGGCGTACGGCATGGCAGCAGGTCACCGACGCGGCCGACCAGATCCCTGACGTTCTCGACGAGGCGGACGACGCCGTTGGCCAGGCGTACATCACCGTGCTCGCCGAAACCCTCGACGCCCTTCCCCTCATCGCCCCCGCCAGCTACAGGCCCCAGCTGTCCCAGGCGGCCGCGGCCTTCGAGCGGGCCAGCCGCTCCCGCATCCGCGCCCGCCACCAGCAGGCCCAGTCCACACGCCGGGCCATCAAGGCGATCGTGCGTGAAGCCGCGCCCACGGACGGAGCCCTCCTCGCGGCCCTCCTCAACGCCCTCCTCCTGGCCGTCGTCGCGGCCCAGCACTGGCACCACACCCGCCACCACGACCAGCAAGCCGAAGCCGCCCGCCAAACAGCCGAACACCTACGCGCCGCCTACCAGGCCGCCGCCATCCAGCCCCTGGCCGTGATCCACCAACGCGGCCTCCGCCTGGCCGTCACGGTGCAGCAGCAACAGACCGCCCTCGTCCGCCAAGCCCTACCCGACCTGGCCGAACAGGTCCTCGCCGAGCCTGGCTGGCCCGCCTTGGCCGCCACCCTCACCGACGCCCAGAAAGCCGGCCACGACCCGACCGTCCTGCTCACTGAAGCCACCCAACGACGAGAACTCGACACCGCCACCGCCATCAGCGACGTCCTCGTCTGGCGGCTACACCGCCTCGCCCACCTCAACCCGCAACCTGCCACACGCACCGCAGGCATGCCGAGCCCGACCCGGGCCACCAGGCCCTCGGCGCAAGCCGAACACTCTCGCAGGACCCGCTGACACCAGCAGCCCCACCACAGCCCTCAGCCCGTGCCCCTACCTTCGCCCACCCCACCGAAGCTCGCCCGGACACCCCATCCATCTGAGAAGTTCTCGCTAGCCTGACCCCAGAGGCCGGAACCCTCGCCGTCCACGTGTTATGCAGACCCTGATGCCGTAATTGCCACAGGGGCCAACGCGCTTCAGCGTTGGCCCCGAGAGCGCATTCGAGTGCAAGGTCAGGATGTGCATGCTGCTCGACGACAGCGTTCGACGTGATGGACGGCTGAGTACTCAGAGAGCTTGCAGACGAGAGTTCCGGCGGCGCCGATCACCGAGACTGATCACGTTGGCCACCTCGCGAGGAACGGGGTCAATGGCAACATCTGGGGCCAACGACCGCATGAGTACAGGGTGAAGTCCCAGCTCCTCAGATGCCTGGAGCAACGATGGAGGCTCACCGTACTTGCGGCCGAGCATCGCCCTCATGAGGGTCGGCTGTTCCGCGTGGACCACCACCGGCTCGCTGGTCCTCCACCCCCGGGCTCCCAGCTGCTTGTAGAGGCTTTCTCGGCGGGCTTGGTCGATGTACCCGAGATCGTAGGCACGGTTGATCAGGGCCTGAATCGAGATGCCCCATCGCTTCTTCAGGGCGGCGAACTCGCGCAGCATCAGGGGGCCGGTGAACGCTTCCTCGGCCCGTTCTCGCGGCAGGAGGAACGCACCTGCGAAACGATGTGCCTCGCTCTCGGCGCGCTTGGCGTCCAGCCCGTTACGGCGTGAGGGATGGAGCACAAGATGGCCCAACTCATGCGATGTGGTGAATCGCTGCCGGTCACCGCTCCCGGCGGAAAAATAGCTGATCAAGGAAGGCTCTGCCGTCCCGCGCCAACACGACACACCGGAGTGCCCCACCACAATGTCCTCGCCCTGCCCCTGCGCGTCCACCAGCATCAGCGGGACGACTGGGATGCCTGCACGCTCACAGGCCCGGATGACATGTCCGATCACCCCGTCCGGCCCGATGCCCAGCGCTGCCCGCGTCTGCGCGGCGAGGTCCTCGATGTCATCGAAGGAGATGTCCCCCTCTGCCCGGGGTAGAGATGTGCGGCGCACCTTCGTGTCCGCCATCAGGCGTACCGAGACTCGGTACGCCTCCCTGACCGTCGCCTCCACCCGTGCAACTTCCTTGACTGATGCGCTGGCCTTCTTACGGAACAGCAGCGTGTCAGTGGGGAGGTCGGCGGGGTCCACGTCGAAGAACGACATTGGAGTGCCGGTCGCCTCCGCGATGCGTACGAGCACATCGTCGGTGACGGCCTTGATGCCCTTCTGAATCTGCGAGATCAGCGGTTGCGACACTCCAGCGGCCTGCGCCAGCTCCCCCTGGGTGAGCCCCATGAGGAGCCTCAGAGTTCGAATGCGCTCTGCTGGATCACGCGCCACTTCCTTCACCCTCTTCGCGCTGGTCTTCTTCGAACTCGAAGGGCAGTTCCAAGCCCTTGTCGTCCGGGATGAACTCCCATCCCTGGAACGACTCAGTGTTCCTGGGGAGTTCGAAATCAAGGTCGAACTTCGGGGGCCGACCCGGCTTCCATTCACCAATCGGGCGAACGATGCGGACGGAGATCTCTCCGCCCTCCTCCGGAGGGGAGAGCCAGACGGCGAGGAGGTTGCTGGCCTCGACACCAAATAGATCGACCGTTCGATTGTAGTAGTACCTGATCCGCGCCTTGTTCCGGCCCGGCGCAGGGATCATGTCGTACGGCGTGGCATGCAGAAGCCTCAGGGTCATCATCCCCTTGCGGAGATGCAGGCGCCCACTGGAGTTTCTGGCGGGCTCCCAGCCGCCGAGGTCGAGGTGCTCCCCGTGGCGGTGCTCGATGAAGCGGCGCGTGTGATCCCGGGCCAGATCGGTGCGGCCCTTGGTGTAGCCCTCCCCGGTCATGCCAGATTCGTCGTAGTGACCGTGGGAAGCGGTGTAGCCGTGATCGAGCGCTTCATAGAGGGGGCCGGCGAGGCCTTCGGTGGCGGCAGTGATGAAGAGGGCGTCCTCAGGTGTGGCCATGGCGGTTATTTTATAACCGCCAAATGCACTCGATCAATGACTGGGGCGGGCGAGTCTGCCCCGGCCCAGGTCGGGCCGGGGCACCGCCCTCACGTTTCACCCGATCGAGGACGGCAGCGTCGGAGTCCGTAGCCGTCAGTGGATCCTGCGCTGGACAGAGGGGCGGTCAGGAGCCGACAAGCTCTCCGTCGCTGATGGCGCCCCGGAGGACATGGGCGATCTCCTCGGGCTTGAGGTCGATGGCGTCGAGCCCCTCCACGGTCAGCGGGATCTCCTCCAGCGCGTATTCGCCGCGTCCCTCGGCGCTGAACTCGGGACCGGTGCGGTCGTCGAAGGACCAGGTCGCGATGCGGGCGAGGTAGAAGAGCTGACGCTCGTCGTCGGACTCCATCGTGTGGAGGAGGCGGATGATGTCGGCCTTCCCCGCGATCTCCTCGTGGATCTCCCGGTGGAGGGCGGCCTCCCGGGACTCGTCGCTGGCTTCAACGCCGCCGCCGGGCAGGACCCAGTACGCGGGGATGTCGGGCTTGGTGCGGCGGATGACCAGCATCGTGTCGTCAGCGGTCACGAGGACAGCTCGGACTCGTTCCTTCATTTCGGTCTCTCTCCTTGCTTGTTGGCGGTCTCAGTGCAGCAGCCAGCCGCCGTCGACGTGGACGGATTGACCAGTGATGAACGACGCGGACGGGCCCACGAGGAAGGCCACCAGGGCCGCGACGTCTTCGGGCCGTCCACGGCGAGGGACGCACTGGCGCTTGATCTGGTCCTCCGGACGCGCACGGTGCTGGGCGGGGAGGCTGTTCTCGGCCTCGACCTGGATGGCGCCGGGCATGACGGTGTTGACGCAGATGCCGTACGGGCCCAGTTCGCGGGCGAGGGAGCGGGTCAGGCCCAGCAGTCCCGCCTTCGCGGTGCTGTACGCGACGAGGTTCGTGCGACCGGCGCGGGCGTTGACGCTGCCGATGTTCACGATCCGTCCCCAGCAGCGTTCGATCATGCCGGGGGTCACCGCGTGGCAGGTGCGGTAGTGGGTGGTGAGGTTCACGTCGAGGGAGTAGTTCCAGGCGGCCTCATCGGTGTCCTGCCAGGGGACGCGGGGGTAGGAGCCGGCGTTGTTCACGAGGATGTCGATGGGGCCGATCTCGGCGCGGACGAGGGCGACCATGGTCTGGACGGCGCCGGGGTCGGTGAGGTCGGCGTTCGCCGCGATGCCGGGGCTGCCGTCGCGCTCGAACGCGGCGAGGAGGGCGTGGGCGTCGTGGTCCTGGCCGAGGTGGTTGACCGCGACGGTCGCGCCGGCGGCGGCGAGCGCGCGTCCGATCTCGGCGCCGATGCCGGTGGCCCCGCCGGTGACGAGGGCGGTGCGGCCCTGGAGAGGGCGGGCCTGGAGAGGGGTCTCAAGCAGGGGCAGGGACATGGCTGCTCCATTCGCCGGAGTGGGGGTGACGGGCCGGTGTGGTGGTGAAGAAGGTGTCGATCGTCGTGAGCGGGTCCTGGCTCTCGGCGAGCTTGATCAGTACGAGCAGGAGGTCGTGCCCGGTCAGCCGGGAGGGCGGGATGACCCCGAGGATGCGCATGGCGAGAAAGCCGTGAATCTCCTCCAGGCCGCAGCCGTCCTCCCCACGGAGGCCATGCAAGGCCCGTGCGATGGCCGTCTGACGGCCGGGTCCGGTGTTCCACGAGTACCGGACGTCGATGTGCCGACTGCCCTCGTGCAGCTCCAGGTGCTCGATCCGCGGGCGGGTCAGTGGCGGCAGGGCAAGGCGGAGCGTTCGGACGTAGACGTCCGGCTGGTAGTGGGGGATGAGCCAGCCGCCCAAGGCCATCAGATACCAGAGCAGGTTGGCGGCCTCGCCCACAGCGGTGTTGCGGCCGGCGAACTCGAAGTCGAGCCAGCACAGCGGATCGGCGATGTTGGGTTCCGTGGGGTCGCCTTGCGTCAGGCCTGCCAGCCAGCGGCTGTCGGGGGCGAGGACGTGGCGGAGGCTGTCGACGATGTCGGCGACGTTCAGCGTCAGCCGCCTGCCGTTGGCCGTGAGGGTGAAGTCGGCCAGCGCCCGGAGGGTGAGGGTCGTACCGATGTGGGGCAGGGTGATCGGCAGGTCACGGGGGAGGTACCAGCGGTCCAGCCTGCCACCGGGGCGGATCCGGTCGAGGTAGAGGTCCGGAACGCACTCAGCCAGCGGCACGCGTTTGCCGGTCTCCTCGGCCGCCGCCCGCAGGTCGGCGCAGACGCCGTCCACGAGGCGGTCCAGGCGAGGCTGCGCAGCCGGGTCCCGGTCGGCGAGAGCGATCACGTCGCCCATCAGTAGCTCGCACCGGCCGGTGGCGAAGACGTCCTCGTAGGCGAGGAGCTGCCGGTCCGGTAACGCGATCTGCCCGTGAAGGTCCGGAACCGCGATGCGCGGGGCGAGCTGCGTCCACCCCTTCGTCTCGGCTTCTGCCTGCTCGCGGGTCGCCACCGGCTTGTGGAAGGTGCCCGCAGTCACCGCTTCTCCCCGGGGAGGGTGTCCAGCCAGTTCTGGAGAACGAGGGTCGCGAGGGCTCCGGCGGCGGGGCGCTCGGTGCGGGCGGTGGTTACCGCGCTGGTGTCCTGCCGTTTGGCGTCGAGGAGGACGGTAAGGGCGTCGCTGTCGGAGGGGCACTCGATCCCGTTGAAGCGGAGCTGGATCTTCGCGAGGAGCGCGGTGACCTTGTAGAGGCTGCGGAGGTCGGGCGCTCCCTTGAGAAGCTGGCGGCGGATCTCTATGGCGGCCTGGATGCCGTCGCGCAGGCTCACGTCGATGTCGGTGGCGGCGTCCGGGGCCGGCAGGGTCAGGCCGGGGGCGGACCACAGCGGGACCAGCGCCCCGCTGCCGATGAGGGCGAGGACGTGGAGGAGCCGAGAGGTCACGGCGCCTGCCCGGCACTCGGCTCGAGTCAGCACAGTCATGCCGAGTTTGACCCCGCCGAGTTCGGCCTCCAGCTCCGCTAGGACCTGGCGGATCCCGCCGATGGAGGAGGCGTCAGCGACGACGAACACGTCGAGGTCGCTCCAGCCGTGCTGGTACTTGCCGCGGGCGCCGCTGCCGGTGACGGCCAGAAGGTCGATCAGCGGCTGCGGACCGGTGGTGCGGTCGAGGAACTCGGCCAGGTAGGACTCCAGGTGGACCGGGAGTCCGAGCGCGTTGACCGGCATGGTGCTGGGCTGGTGCTCCGGCCAGCGGCGGTCGAGCGCGATGCGGTCCAGCCGCCGTTCAAGTTCCAGCCGCGGCCCGTCGTTGCCGATGACATCGTGGGCGATGGAGGCAATCTTGTCCGCGCCTCGTGCGCTCTTGACGACGTCGCGGTCGGCGACGTCCTGGGGCCCGGCGGTACCCCGTCGCGTGCGGGTGGCTTCGGAGGCGTCCAGGTAGGCGATGGTGAGCTGGGACCCGAGCATCCGGGCGAGTTCGGCGGTCGAGTCGAAGTCGTGCAGCGACTCGATGCTGACGGAGTCGAGGAAGTGGTGCGCCTGGCAGAACCGGTCCAGCGCGTCCACGATCAGCTCGGCCTGGACGACGGAGCCCAACCTGTATGGGTCGGGGATGCCCGCTCGGCTGGCCGCGTCCTCGATCAGGTGCCCGATCTTGAGGCGGGCGTGGCCGTGGTGCGTACGCAGGTACTCGCCAGCCGTGCTCTTGCCGCTCTCCGACATGCCGCCCAACGCGATGACGTGCACACCTGCCAGGGCCCGGCCGGGCAGGCTCGGGTGCAGCGGCGCCAGGAGCCGGCGGACCTCGTCCTGGATGGTGACGGTCGGGCGATCGCCGATGCGGATCGACATCGGGAAGCGGCCGTCGACGACGAGCCGGTTGATCTGCTCGTGAAGGTGACGCTGGTACGCAGCGTAGGTGTCGGTGACGGTCACCTCGTGGGCCAGGCTCCGGCGGGTGCCTTCCTCAGGGTCGTCGCAGTGCATGAGGACGAGCGCGTACTCGCTCTCCTCGGCGGCCCGCAGGTCGGTCTCGTACACGGACAGCAGGAGGCGGGCCCGGTCCGCGGCCTGGGCGGTGCCCAGGCTTTCCCGTACGGCGACCGTCGCGGCGACGGACGCCTCCAGCATGGGGATGCCCCGGTCCAGCAGGCGCACCGGCGCGGAGAACGGGTGTCGGGAGCGTTCCAGGTAGGAGGTGGCGAGGACGTCGGTGACCTCCTCGACCGGGCCGGTCTCGAACCACCAGCGGGCCATGCCGTCGGCCTTGATGGTGGCCCAGCGCGGGTCGTAGTGGTCGAGCGGGCCGGCGGAGCTCGCGGCCGGGCCCATGCGCCGGGCCAGGATTCCGATCTGCTTGGTCTTCCCCGTGTTGTCGGGACCGCTGAACGCGACCGACACGGGGAGGGGGTGCGTGTCGCTGCTGTGCTGGCTGGACATCGGCTTCCCTTCAGTGGTGATGCGCGGCAAGAGAACGAGTTGGCTCCGGCCCCGGCCGGGGAGACAGGCCGGGGCCGGAGTGCCTATGCGGTTCCGTCGGTCAACGGGATGTCCTCGACACTGAGCGACGGATTCGCCAACGGCATCTGTCCGGACGAGTACTCGGCCTGGACCAGAAGCCCGACCACGGCGAGTCCGGCCGCCGTACCGAGCGCCCAGACCCAGCTCAAGGCCGTCTCCAACGGGTCGGATAAGGGAGAAGGGATCACCAGCTCGGCCCCCGAACCGTGCGTTCCTGTGCCGCACCGGGCCCTCCCGAGGGCGGGTTCGTACGGGTCCGTGCGCTGTCAGCGGGCATCGCCACCGTCGGTTCCTCTCACGTGTCCGGGCAGGCACCAACAGGTCCTGAACGGGGCCTCTTCGAGCCATTCGGAGATCTGCGGGGTGATGTTCAGTGAACGGCGGTCCGCCCTCCCGGGACAGGGCCCAGGATGTAGTCCTGCGTAATCCCGCGCAATCCAGGTGGGGAGGGTGACGGGGTGCCGAGGAACCCGGCCGTCGCGGATCTGATCAAGCAGGCATGCCAGGAACGAGGCTGGGGCCCGTCAGAGTTGGCACGTGCCCTTGGCCTGGCAGAAAGCGGCGATCCGAGGCGCCTGCAGCGCCAGCACGCCCGGCGATGGATCGAAGGGGAGCGGACTCCCGACCACTGGTGGCCCTACATCTCGCAGGTACTGGGGCTGAACCCCCAGGCGATCAACCTTCCGGAGCCCATGCCGGCGACACCCCACACAGATACCGTTGCATCAGTCCTGCACCTGGGAAGGAGCGACGTGGAACGTCGGGAGTTCATCCTCGCCTCCAGCGGATACGCCCTGTCCGCACTCGGCCTGCCCGACATGGACAGCATCACCCGCCGGACCAAGACCGCCACGCCCGGAGCCGTCCGCGTCGGCCAGGGCGAGGTCGCCGCCGTACGCCACATGGTCAAGGCCCTCGGCGACTCCGCCTCCGAACTCGGCGGAGGCCACGCCCGCCACCTAGCCGTCCGCTACCTCACCCACGACGTCGCCCCCTGGCTGGAAGGCCGCTTCACCGAAGCCACCGGCCGCGACCTGTTCGCCGCCACGTCCCAGCTCGTCCACCTCGCCGGCTGGATGGCCCAGGACGAAGGCGACACCCCCGAACTCCGCGGACTAGCCCAGCGCTACTACGCCCACTCCTTCCGCCTGGCCGCCGAAGCCGGCGACCCGGAGCTGTCCGCGACCGCGCTCCGCGGCCTCGCCGTGCAGTGCGTCGACCTCGGCTACAGGGCCGAGGCCGTCCAGCTCGGCGAAGCCTGCGTGGAGTACGGCCGCAACCTCGACAACCCCCGCGCCGTCGCCTACTACGAGGCCACCCTCGCCAACGCCGCCGCCCAGGACGACGACCGCCGCATGGCCACCAAGCACCTCGCCATGTCCGAGGCGGCCATCGGCAAGCCGGCGGCCGCGGGCGGAGACTCCTGGGCCGCGCACTACTCCCCCGGCCGCTGGGCCCACGAGTCCGGCATGATCCTCTCCCGCCTCGGCGACCTCGACGCGGCCGAAGAACACCTCCACCTCGCCCTGGACATCCACGGCCTCGACCGCCGCCGCACCCGCGCCATCGTCCTCGCCGACCTCGGCGGCGTCCGCCTACGCCAAGGCGACGTGGACGGCGCCATGGTCACCTGGCGCGAATTCCTCGACTGTGCGGACGGCATCCGCTCGGTGAAGGTCCAGGCCGCCCTCCAGGACATGCGCGTACGCCTCCGCAGGTACAGCGGAGTCCCAGAGGCCCAGGAACTACGCGAGCGGGCGGCCAGAATCACGGGCTAGCAGGAGCCCCACACCATCACCCGCTCCGCGGGAAGGCTTATTGCCTACCCGCAAGGCCAGTGCGGGGACCTGATACAGGTTTCGCTACCTCATCAAGGGCAAGAGTCGAGCCCCCACGGCCCGTCTATTCCATCACTCACCGACATGCCTCCGACGGGGGCCTCAGGTTCTGGGATGGCGAGGGCGTCTTGCGCGAGTGCCGACCCTGGATGGCTGGGGCGGGGAACTCCATCCCGACCACCGTCGCCCCAGGACAAGCCGATCAGACACCGCACCGGGCGTCCGCTCCACATACGTGTGGCCGACGGCGGACGGTATGGGAGCTGGGGGGCTAATGCTTGCTCTCCTCCCACCAGGCCTCATTGCGGCAGAACGGATCGGTGCCGACCGCCAGACGTGGCAATCTAGCGACAACCCGCTACCAGAAGGCAGGAAGCTGTCGTGACTTTCCCCGACGATCGTCTACATCATCTGGCAGGCGCGCTCACGCATATGGCTTCGCGCGTCTCAGACCACATCGAGCGAATCGACCACGGAAACGTGGCAGCTATTGACGACCTAGCCGTCACCCTCAGGTCACTCGTCGGATCAGGTAAAGGTAACGGGGTTCTACTAACAGCTTGCAGAGGGTTCAGCATCGAGTACCCAACACTTCAGGCCTCGCGCGCCCCGGTACCCTCGGGTGCCTACATGTCGATCGGCTCCCTACCCGTCGAAGAGCCCGGGGCCGTGATGCATGGCGCCAGACAATTGACACTCTCCAAATGGATACAGGAACCCGTCCTTCGCTGTTCCACGAAATCCGGTCCCGCTTCATACAGCTGGGACAAGTTCATTCGGGAGTACGCCAACAAGTGGGGTGGCGCCCATTTGGACTCACAGGTACCGGAGGAGCTGTTCGCAATCGACCGAAATGCGGCCGCCGGGCTGGTGATGAGCGCCTACCTGCTGCGCACTGCCGGTGTAGCAGTATGGGGGTTGACCCAGCACGTTCTGCAAAGAACCCTGACCGTATGCACCGAACCGGGATACAGTGGAATCTTCACCGCTCCGGGATCTAATTCACCAACACCTGAATATCGCAAGCAATACGGGCAGCTCCAATGGCTGACCCTCGCCCCAGACAGTATGGACTTCGGCTGGTACGTGGATCACTTCAGCCAGACGAACACCCTGCTTCTCGCCTTTGGCAGCATTCCCTACGATGTCCGCTATCAGCCAGAGGGAGCAGAGCCACAAGAGACGGTCGATCCCACACCTCCTCTAGGACCCCGGCGCCCGCCACTCGTACCACCACCCACCAAGGATTCGTTGCGCGCAGGCACTGCTAGCGGAGTGATCATGCCAATCCAGCAACTACAAGCAACCTCGACTGGATCCGCGGATACCGCGGGAGCCTGAGCATCAACCCCACGCTCATGCGCAGCGCCCCCCAGTACTGTCGCCAAAGCTTGCCTAGGCCAACAGGCATCCCGAACTGCGCCTGAGCGGACGAGCTAGCCGTGCCGGAGGCATGCCAGGTAGGGCGGGGAACAGCGGTAGGACACCCGTCTTCGGGACCCGCCCGCTCAGCGGCCGGGTCCTTCGTCAGACCTTCAACGCGGGGGCGTACTTGGCCTCGTCCGGCCGTAGAGGGGTTGAGGTGGGAACTCGCAGCGAACCGCTCCTCAGACGCCGTTGCCCGCCACACGCGACCGCCTTTGGCAGTGGCGTTTTCTATCGTCTGGGCATGGAGTTAGGACGCAGCATGCATCGCAGGGCCGCGGATCACATGGCCGAGGCATGGGCAGAGACTGATTGGGGCGCTCGGGCCTTAGCTGGCATGTACCGGTGGACGCGCGACGAGGAGTGGGCGGATCGCATCGCGGTGCTCGGGCAGCCCTATACCGGTTGGGACATGGGGCAGCTGTTCGCGCTGCGCTGTCTCGCCGGCCTCTGGATGGAGGGCCTTCTGACCGTAGCCGAGGTTGAGGTCGGAGTCGGACCGAGACGCGATGCCGAGCGCAAGGCCAATCAAACTGCCCTTAAAGGGCTTCAGGCGGGGGTATCGGCAGAAGTTGATACCAGCCAGCGAGGAGCAGATGATGACGGCTCGGTGAGATGGGAAGTTCCTCTACCGGGGTACTTCTGTGACCCTGAGTCCCGTGATTCTCTGCCGGACACCCTAGCTCCGGACTGGGCTCCATTGGAAATCGGCAACACGGACGCAAGTACCACGTGCTTTCATCTCGCTCGCTTCGGAGCCGTAGCGCGCTGGCCCTACGGTGACGAGAAGGTGACCGTCGTGCAGACTCGCCCTCGGATCCTCATCCAACGGTGGCGGGGAGGCCACGCCGCCCCCAACAAGGCCATGGAGGATCTTGTCAGCTTCTCCAACTGGATTGCGTACGGTCGGATGCTCGGTCCGAAGCGGGTGCGCGGCATGATGCATGCATCGAGGGTGAGTGTCCGGCCCGACAGCTAGGTGCACAACTGCCGAGCGGCGGAGACGGCGCTGGAGCTACACGAGAGCGCGGCACGTTGCGCTACGGGCAGATCAGCGGCCGCGGCCGTGCCACAACGTGCCAGTAGGACCGGTAACCAGCGGTCAGCGAGGGGTACACCGAGACGCCCACAGCAAGTCGAATGATGGAAGTTCTCGCAGGTCAGGGCTCTCACAGCACCCAAGTACCGGGTGATTCCCAAGCTTATAGCGCGGGTTCGATTCCCGTCATCCGCTCCACAGCAAAGCCCCAGGTCAACGACCTGGGGCTTGTTTGTTGTCTAGACCTATCGGGGCCAGCGTGCCATGCGCGGCTCCGCAGGGCTGCTCGGCTCGCGTCGGGGCCGGGAAGTAGTATCGCGAGACGCCCTCGCCGGTCAGGCGTGCTCGTCCGGCGGCTGCTGGGCGGTCTGGACCGACCAGCTGGTGACGTTGTGCCAAGTGCCGGCCGGTACAAAGATGGCCCAGCCGTCCTCGACCTCCCGCTCGAAGTCGAGTCGATCCTCCGTCCGGCCCATCTGGACGCGGCCCCGGCCTGCGTTGAGTCGTAGGAATTGGTCGGTCTCCGGGTGCGCCTCCAAGCCGATGTCCTCACCCACCGGGATCGACATGAGGGTCAACTGAAGGTACTTCCCGGTCCAGGCGACCGCGCGGTAGTTCGTGTTCTCGAGGGTCGCCTTCTCCAGGTCGAAGCTTTGAGGTTCCGGCCCGATGTCCTTGGTGGTCATCCGTCTCTCCCTGTCGACGAAGGCGTTACGCGGTGGCGGTCCTGCGCCGACCCGCGTCAACGTTCCCAGAGCCCCAGGCCTTTCTGACCACAAGATGGACGCCGCATCCCGTTACCGCGGGGTGCCTCAAGGCGAGACCTCCTGTGGCTGGTCGCACAGTTGTGGGTCTGGCGTGGCCGTGGCCGATTCTGCGATGCTTCCGCCTGACAAGCGACGGCGGAACGAGGAAGCCGGTGAGATTCCGGCACGGTACCGCCACTGTGTAGGGGGAGCGACTCCGCCATGGCCACCGCCCCATCCCGGGGTGGGAAGGCCGGAGAAGCGTTGATCCCGAGTCAGGAGACTCACGCCGTCGCACCTCGATGTACGGGGCGGATTTCCCCAGGAGAGGCGGTGGCACTCGTGTGCCTGCGTACCCACGGCGGCAGCTCTGCGGTGCCCGCGGCCCTGCGGGGCCGGCCTGCCCGGCTTGACGCACGGGCCCCTTCCCTCAGGTTCTGACGACCCCCTTCCTCAGCAGGTCCCTTCCCGTACGCCGCATCACGCGCGCCCCGGAGTGCCGGTGCGCACTGTCCACGTATGCCACCAGGAGTCACTGTGTCCGTACGATCCGTCATGCCCGGCCGTCGTCAGGCTGCTGCGGCAGCCTTCCTCACGGTCGCCCTCACGCTCACGGCGTGTGGCAGTGACGCCGACCCGCCCGCCGACGCCAAGGCCCAGGCCGCCGGGGAGGGCTGCATCAAGGACTTCGACCCGGCCAAGGACTACTTCCCGGTCAAGTCGACGGTGGAGCACGCCAAGAACTTCACGCTCCGGTACGAGAAGAGCTACCAGGTCCTCACCGTCAACGAGCCCTTCCCCAAGGGGAAGCCGGAGTCGTACGTGCTGGTCAAGTGCGGTGCGCCGAAGCCGGAGCTGTCCGGTGAGCTGGCGTCCGCGCAGCAGGTCACGGTTCCGGTCAAGAGTCTGTACTCCGCCTCCACCACCCACCTTCCGCTGCTGACCGAGACCGGCACCCTGGACGTCCTGACGGGTGTGGCGAGCGCCGCGAACATCTCCTCCGCCCAGGTGGTCGAGCGGGTGAAGGCGGGCAAGGTCACCGAGTACGCCAAGGACCGCACCCTCAACGCCGAGACGGTGATCGGCGCCAAGCCGGACGTGCTGATGACCCAGGGCACCGACGACCCGCAGTACCCGAAGCTGCGTCAGGCCGGGATCGCCGTGGTCGCCAACGCCGAGTGGCTGGAGCCGAGTCCGCTCGGCCGCGCCGAGTGGGTCAAGGCGATGGCCGCGCTCACCGGAGCGGAGAAGCGCGCCGGCGAGGTATTCGACACCATCGAGGGCGACTACCGGAAGGTCGCCGAGAAGGGTGCGCAGGCGGTCGCGGCGGGCAAGCCCGTCGAGGTGCTGCCCGGCACGATGTACCAGGGCACCTGGTACATGCCCGCCGGTGGCAGCTACGCCGCCCAGCTGATCAAGGATGCGGGCGGCACGTACCCCTGGGCCGGTGAGGCGGGTACCGGCAACCTCCAGCTGAACTTCGAGGCCGTGTACGCCAAGGGCGGCGCGTCCCCGGTCTGGATCGCCGACCAGAAGTGGACGTCCACCGCCGACGCGGTCAAGGCCGACAGTCGGTACGGACAGCTGAAGGCCCTTTCCGGCGGTGTGGTCTGGACGAACACGAAGGCGCTGGGCCCCGGCGGCGGCAACGACTACTTCGAGCGCGGCGTGCTGCGCCCCGACCTGGTCCTCGCCGACCTCTTCGCGCTCATCCACCCGGACCAGGCGAAGGACCACACCTTCACCTTCTACACGCAGGTGCCCAAGGCGTGACGACCCACATGGCAACCGCGCCGACCGCCTCGCCGGACGCCCCGCGGGCGCTGCGGCCGGGACGGCGGCGCCTCGCTGTCGTCCTCGCCCTCGCCGCCGGCACCGCCGCGCTGTTCGTTCTCACCATCGCGACCGGCTCCCACCGTGTGCCGGTCGCGGACGTGGTCCGGGTCCTGTTCGGCGGCACCGCCGAGGACCCGCGATGGACGGTGATCGTCGAGCAGGTCCGACTGCCGCGCGCGCTGACCGCCACCGCCGTCGGCGCCGCCCTCGCGGTGGCCGGCGTACAGATGCAGACCCTGTTCCGCAACGCGCTGGCCGACCCGTTCTCCCTCGGGGTGAGTTCGGGCGCCAGCATGGGCGTCGCCGCCGTGGTCGTCGGCACGGGCGGCGTCGCCGGTAGCTTCACCGGAAACCTGGCCGGCCTGGGCCGCCTGGGTGTCGTACTCGCCGCCTCGCTCGGCGCCGCCGCCGTACTGGCCCTCGTCCTGCTCCTCTCGCGGTGGGTGCAGTCGGCCGTCACCCTGCTCGTCATCGGAGTCATGATCGGCTCGGCGGCCACCGCGGTGGTCGGCGTGATGCTCGTCTACGCCCGGCCCGAGCGCGCCCAGCAGTTCGTCATGTGGGGCCTGGGCAGCTTCAGCGCCACGACCTGGCCCGACCTCCAGGTCATGTTGCCCGTCATCGGCGCGGGCCTGCTGACCGCACTGCTGACCGCCAAGCGTCTCAACGCCTTGCTGCTCGGCGAGGACTACGCCCGCACCATGGGGCTGAACGTCCGCCGAAGCCGAGACCTGGCGCTGCTCGGCACCTCGCTGCTCGCCGGCGCCGCGACCGCGTTCTGCGGACCCGTCGCCTTCCTGGGCCTGGCCGTCCCGCACCTGACCCGGGTGGCGCTGGGGACCTCGGACCACCGGGCGCTCGTCCCGGCGTCGATGCTCGCGGGAGCGTTCCTCGCGCTGGCGTGCGCGCTGCTGAGCCAGCCGCCCGGCACGGACTCCGTACTGCCTCTCAACGCCATCACCTCGCTGTTCGGCGCCCCCGTCGTCATCGCGTTCCTGATCCGCAGCCGCCGCGGCGTACAAGGAGTGGCCTCGTGACCGACACCATGACCGAACCCGTCAAGCACACGGCCGGCGGAAGGGACCACCCCGGCGGCCTGGCCACCCAGGGGCTCGCCGTCGGCTACCGCACCCGGTCACCGCGCCGACGGGGAGCCGGCCGGGCCGTGCTGTCGGCGCTCGACCTTCAGGCGCGGGCCGGTGAACTGACCGTACTGCTCGGGCCCAACGGCGCGGGCAAGTCCACGCTGCTACGGACCCTGTGCGGGCTCCTGCCGCCGCTCGACGGCCGGATACGCATCGGCGGGGCCGACCTTGCACACCAGCCGCCGGCCGCTCTCGCCCGACGGCTGGCCGTCGTACTGACCGACCGCGTCGACCCCGGGCTGCTGTCCGTACGGGAACTGGCCGGGCTCGGCCGCCACCCCCACACCGGGTTCACCGGCCGCCTCACGGCCGCGGACCACGCCGCCGTCGACTGGTCGCTGAAGGCGGTGGGCGCGGAACATCTGGCGGACCGGCCGGCCGCCGAACTCTCCGACGGCGAACGCCAACGCGTCCTGACCGCACGCGCCCTCGCCCAGGAGCCCGAGGTCGTCCTACTCGACGAGCCGACCGCCTTCCTCGACGTGCCCTCACGCGTGGCCCTCACCGTGCTGCTGCGCGACCTCGCCCGGGACAAGGGCCTCACCGTCGTGGTCAGCACCCACGACCTGGAGCTGGCCCTGCGCGTGGCCGACGCCGCCTGGCTCGTCGACCGCGGCTCCCGCGTCCACGCGGGAGCGCCCGAGGACCTGATCCGCAGCGGCGCCGTCGCCGCCGCCTTCGACGCCGACCACCTGGCCTTCGATCCGGTCTCCGGCAGCTTCGGGCTGCGCCGCACCGCGCGGGCTTCCGTAGCGGTGGATGCGGCACCCGATGTGCTCCCGCTCCTCGAACGGGCCTTGGCCCGGGAAGGACTGGCCGTCGCGGACCCGGGCGACCCGGACGTGCCCACGCGGGTGAGCTGCGACGGAGAGGACCGGCTCACCCTCACCGGACCGGACGGGCAGGTCGTCCGCATCCGCAGCTTCCACGAGCTGACACGGACGGTACGGACATGGTGACCGCAGTCATCACCCCCGGTGTCCTGGCGCGGGTCTCCGGCATCGGGCCGTACTTCGCCGTGGCCACCGGGGCCCGCCCTGTGGGCGGCGGTTTCCGGCGGCTGGCGGAGCTGTATGGCGACTCGGACGCGCTGGCGGAGTGCCTACGGGTCGTCGCCGGGCGGCTGGGCACCGACCAGCCCCGGGTGGCCGCGTCCACCCTGCACCTGGGCACCGCCTCCCGGCTCTGGTCGATCGCCCTGGCCTGCGCCGCACTCACCGGCCGCGTGCCCGACCTGGGCCCCGACCGCCTGTGGTGGCGCATGCCCGCCTCCGGCCCCCTCGACCTGTGGCTGCCCGACCCGCGGGAGGTGGACCAGGAGCCGCTCCCGGCCCTGCACCACACCGTCGCCGTCCAGAACCTGGCCCCCTGGGCCGAGGCCGTACGGCGCGTGTCCGGCGTCTCCCCGCACACCCTTGGCGGCAACGCCGCATCCGCGCTGATCGGAGCCCACCGCGTCCTGCTCGCCAGGGAGCCGCTCACCCCGCACCCCGTGGTTCCCCTCGTCCGCGGACTGCTGGACCGCCCACCACTGGCGGGCGTCGGAACCTGCCGCACCACCACCCCCGGCGGGCCGCTCGCCTTCCGTCGCCGCAACTGCTGCCTGTACTACCGCGTGCCGGGCGCGGGCACCTGCGGCGACTGCGTCCTCAACCCCAAGGAGAAGACCTCATGACCACCACCGAGCCGACCGTCATCGAGACCCCCGGCGGCGGCACCCAGCACGCCTGGCCCCTCCCGGTCGACGAAGCCACCCTCCTCGACCTCGTCACCACCGTCTTCACCGACCACTGGCAGCACATCCACTTCGGGCCCATCATCGAAGGCGCCGCCTGGGAGGTCGGCGCCCCCTGCGCGCCCACCGCCATCACCATGAACGACGGCTACGCCACCGTCGACTTCGGCGCCTGGCACTTCCACCTGTGCATCGGCGAGCACACCGCCTCCGGCCCCGAACTCGGCCGCATCCGCCGCTGCTCCCGCGCCGAGCTCTACCGCAGCCTCGACTCCGACGGCGCCCCCGTCAGCTGGGGAGCCCGCCTCTTCAACGGCCGCGACGAGCAGATGATGACCATCCTCCTGCCGAACCCCTTCCTCACCGACCGCCAGGACATCCTCGACGACCCCGACTTCACCCGCCTCGGCGCCTGGGACGCCCTCCGCGACCGCTTCCTCGGCCTCTCACCCGACCCCCTCGACCGCACCGGCAAGGGCTTCCGGCACAGCGGATGAAGTAGCGGCAGCCATCGCATCCACGGGCAGGCCAGGGAGCCGTGCCATAACGCGCCAGTAGGGGCGGTGAACAACGGTAAGCAAGGGGTCTGCCGAGGCACTTGCAACGGGACCACCAGCGAACGTTTTCGCAGGTCAGGAGCCACGCGCAGGCCCGAGTGCCGGGGGATTCCCAAGCCTATGGCGCGGGTTCGATTCCCGTCATCCGCTCGTGTAAGAAGGCCCAGGTCAGCGACCTGGGCCTTCTTCGTTGTGTGAGCTGCGTCGGTAGGGTGGTGAGGTGTCTGTGTGCCGGGCTGCGGGCGGCGATCGGCGAGGCGGCAGCGGTGTTGATCTGCACTCCGGAGTACGCGGGCACTCTGCCCGGCTCGTTCAAGAACCTCCTGGACTGGACGGTTGGCGGCACCGAGATCTGCGACAAGCCCGTGGCCTGGGTGAACGCCGCCGTCGCCGGGCGGGGCCAGGGTGCGGAGGCCACGCTGCGACTCGTGCTCGGCTACACCGGCGCAGCCATCGTGGAATCGGCCTGCGCCAGGATTCCGGTGGCCCCTCACATGGTCGGCGCGGACGGACTCGTCACCGATCCGGATGTGCGCGAGCAGATAGGCAACGTGCTTGCCCTGCTGGCAGAAGGGTCCGCCGACGTCAGCCGGACGCGGTGAACTGGCCGGTGCCCACGACCTGGAGGAGGGCGAGGCGTTCGGCGGTGTCACTGGCGACGGGCGGGGTGTACAGGACCACGCGCTGATCTCCCTCCGGGGCGAGCAGGACCTGGCAGTCCAACTCGACCGGACCGATCAGCGGGTGCACGACGCGCATGCGCGAGGCCCGGCGCACGGAGACCTCGTGCAGCTCCCACAGGGCGGCGAACTCCTCGCCGAGCCCCAGGAGCCGCTCCACCAGGCGCGTCGCGGCCGGGTCGCCGGCGCGCCGGCCCACGGCCGCCCGCAGGTCCGCCACGTGCAGCCGGCTGTAGTAGTCGTGCTCTTCCGCCGGGTACGCGGCGCGCTGGGCCGGGTCGGCGAACCAGCGCCAGACCACGTTGCGGCCATGCTCGGACACCGTGCACACACCGCCCAGCAGCGCCTCGGCCATCGCGTTCTGCGCCAGGACGTCACCGAGGTCGCCGAGCACCTGGACCGGGGTGGCGGGCAGTTGGTCCAGCAGGTGCAGCAGCCCCGGGCCGACGTGGTCACCCGCGGTCCGGGCGGCGGGCGGTCGCCGGCCGGCGAGGAGGTGGAGGTGATCGCGTTCGTCGTCGGACAGGCGCAGGGCGCGCGCCAGGGCGGCGAGCATCTCCGGCGAGGGCTGCGGACCGCGAGCCTGTTCGAGGCGGATGTAATAGTCGGCCGACATGCCGGCGAGCTGGGCGACCTCCTCGCGGCGCAGGCCCGGCGTCCGCCGCCGAGGGCCGACGGGCAGGCCCGCGTCCTGGGGACGTACCCGGTCGCGGGAGCGGCGCAGGAAATCGGCGAGTGCCTCACGGTCGATCTTCATACGGTCATCCTGCCGGACGGGTCCCAACCAGGGACTGCCGATCCCAGGGTAAGGAGGGCTCTCCCGGCCGCGGCCGGGCGGCGGCACTGTGGGTCGGGCCGGAGCACGAAAGCCCCGGCCACCACGAGATCAGGGAGCACTCCATGGCCACAGTTACCGTCGACGGCGCGCACGTCCACTACGAGAAGACCGGCTCCGGCCCCGCGCTCGTTCTCGTCCACGGCACCGGATCGGCGGGCGCCGCCCTCAACTGGGGCCAGACCGCGCCCCGGTTCGCCCCGCACCGCACGGTGATCACTCCCGACCTCTCCGGCACCGAGGCAACCGTCGACGACGGCGCCCCGCTGACCGCCGAAGGGCTCGCTGCCCAGGTCAT
Source organism: Streptomyces sp. NPDC058525 (assembly GCF_042719495.1). Classification (NCBI taxonomy): domain Bacteria; kingdom Bacillati; phylum Actinomycetota; class Actinomycetes; order Kitasatosporales; family Streptomycetaceae; genus Streptomyces; species Streptomyces sp. NPDC058525. The sequence continues at coordinate 166,542 of NZ_JBHXNP010000001.1, read as the reverse complement.
CGCCGTCATCGAGGACGCGGCGGGCGGGCCGGTCGACCTGCTGGGCTTCTCCATGGGCTCCACCGTCGCCGCCACGGTCGCAGCCCTGCGCCCCGACCTGGTGCGGCGACTGATCCTGGTCGCCGGCTGGGCCCACACCGACAGCGACGAGTACCTGCGCAGCCTCTTCACCCTCTGGCAGGACCTCGGCAGCTCCGACCCCGCCTCCTTCGGCCGCGCGGTGGCGATGACCGGCTTCAGCCGCGGCTTCCTCAACTCCATCCGCCGCGAACAGTTCGAGGCCCTCATCCCCAACATGCCGCCCACCCCCGGCACCCTGCGCCACATCGCCTACGACCTCCGGGTGGACATCCGGTCGTTTCTGCCCCGCATCGAGGCGCCCACCCTCGTGATCGGAGGCACCCAGGACATCACGGTCCCCGTCGAGCACAGCCGAGCCCTCCACGCCGCCATCGCCAACAGCTCGTACGCGGAGATCGATGCGGGCCACGTCATGCTCTTCGAGCAGGAGGACGCCTTCGTCAAGCTTGTGACCGACTTCATCGAGGACCCCGCTCCGGCGGGCCGGTCAGCCCATGAAGGTCGGGTCCGAAGCGGACGGTGAGGTCAACCTCTTGTTCACTGGCCGCTGTTCTCGGCGAGGGTGTGCGCGACCAGGGCGTTGGCGTGCCCATGTCCGAGGCCGTGCTCGGACTTGAGCCAGGAGACGAGCTCCATGTGCTTGGTCAGCGGCGAGGAGCGGATGAGGTCCTTCCACTCCGTGATCGGGCGGCCGTACTTCTTCTCGATCGAGGGGAAGTAGCTGGCAGGGCCCTTAACGGTGTCGGTCATGTGGTGTCCTTCTTCCCGAGTGAAGTGATCTTGGTGGTGTGGATGATGCCCAACCGATGACCGGCCGGCTGGCGGCATCTGGGCCATGACGTGCCTTCCTCGTCGCGGTGTTGCACCTTTGACCGGTGCTGGAAGGCGAAGTAATCGACTCATTCGCGTGGCCTGCGTCACACGGGCTCTCCCTGGCCGATCCTCACCGGGCAGTCGGGAGTCATGACGATCAGCCAGCCTTCGCCGCCCGGCTCCAGATGGTCCGGGAGGCCGGTGAGGAAGCCTCGCAGCATCCGGCCGTCGGGGTCGTACACCGCGTGGTCGAGGGGCGTGCGGGGGCGGCCCGGCAGCCAGGGCGGGTTGCAGACGATCAGGTCGGCACGGCCCGCCGGGAACAGGTCGGTGTGCCGTACGGCGATCCGGTGGGACAGGCCGAAGCGGGCGGCGTTGTCGCGGGCGCAGTCGACGGCGCGGGCTTCCCGGTCGGTGGCGACAAACGCACCGCAAACGCGCCCCTTACCCCCTGACGTTCCGGTCGGGGGCGCCTAGGATCGCGGGCATGGCGCTGATCATGAGTGACGTGGACCGGTTCGAGGCCGCCAGGCCGCGGCTGGAGGCCATCGCCTACCGGATGCTCGGGTCGGCGAGCGAGGCCGAGGACGCCGTGCAGGAGACGTACCTGCGCTGGCAGGCGGCCGACGTCGGGCGGATCGAGGTGCCTGAGGCCTGGCTGACGAAGGTGCTCACCAACTGGTGCCTCAACATGCTCACTTCGGCACGCGCCCGGCGCGAGACGTACGTCGGGCAGTGGCTGCCCGAGCCGCTGCTCGCCGGGGACCCGATGCTCGGTCCGGCCGACACCGCCGAGCAGCGCGAGTCCGTGTCGTACGCGGTCCTCGTCCTGCTGGAGCGCCTGTCGCCGGGCGAGCGTGCGGTGTACGTGCTGCGCGAGGCCTTCGCGTACCCGCACCGGGAGATCGCCGAGATCCTGGACCTCACCGAGGCCGCCTGCCAGCAGATCTACCACCGGGCCAAGAAGCACATCGCGGACGGCAGGGCGCGCACCGAGATCGACGGGGCCGCCGCCCGGAGGATCGTCGAGGAGTTCCTGGCCGCGGCGACCAGCGGACGTACGGAGCCGCTCATCCGGCTGCTCACCCAGGACGCCGTCGCGGTCGGCGACGGCGGCGGGAAGGTGCCGGCCCGCGCGAAGGCGTTCGAGGGCGCGCTCGCGGTCGCGACCTTCATGCGCGGCCTGTTCAAGCCCAGCGCGGCCAAGCGGGCCCACATCGGCGGCGTGCCGGAGATCTTCGCCACGACCGCGAACGGCGGGCCCGCCATCGTGGCGCTCGTGGACGGGCGGGTCGCCGGGATCATCTGCCTGGAGGCCACCGCGGAGGGCATCGTCGCGATCCGCAGCCAGGTCAACCCCGACAAGCTCGTGCGGGCGACCGGACGGTGGGCCGAAGCGGGCCGCGGGGAGGTCCCGCTCCACACCCTCTGACACCCCCCCCGAGGCGATGTGGCGCAGGTCACAGTCCGCGGCTGTCAGGGACGGGAGGGCTGTCCGGTTCAAGGGGCGTCACCACGCCGGACAACGGCGGCCCCCGTCCAGACAGGAGCACGGACATGCAGCACCGCATCGTCGTCCTCGGAGCCGGCTACACCGGAGCCATCGCCGCCGGCCGCCTCGCCAAGCGGCTGCACCGCGAGGACGTCCGCATCACCCTCGTCAACCCCGAGCCCGACTTCGTCGAGCGCGTCCGGCTGCACCAGCTCGCGGCCGGCCAGGAGCTCAGGCCCCGGCCGTTCGGCGAGATGTTCGCCGGCACGGGCGTGGAACTGAAGCTCGCGAAGGTCAGCGCCGTGGACGTGGACCGCAAGACGGTCACGCTCGCCGCCCCGAACGGCCCCGAGCTGGAGGAACTCGCGTACGACTCCCTGGTCTACGCCCTCGGCAGCGGCTGGAACGACGGGGGTGTCCCCGGCGCCGCCGAGCACGCCCACGAGATCGCCGGCCGCCCCGGCGCACTGCGCCTGCGCGACCGCCTGGCCGCCCTGGACGCCGGCCGGCCCGTGGTCGTGGTCGGCGGCGGTCTGACCGGTCTGGAGGCCGCGACCGAGATCGCCGAGGCCCGACCGGACCTCGATGTCGCGCTCGCCGCCCATGGCGCCCTCGGCGACTGGCTCTCGGAGAAGGGCCGCGCCCACCTGTGGAAGGTGGTGGGCAGGCTCGGCATCACCGTCCACGAACACACCGCGGTCAACGCCGTGGAGGCGGACCGCGTGACGACCGAGGACGGCCGGACCCTCCCCGCCGACGTCACCGTCTGGACCACCGGGTTCGCCGTCCACCCCATCGCCGGGGCCACCGCCCTGGAGCTCGCCGACGACGGCCGGATCGTGGTCGACGGCACGATGCGCTCGGTCTCGCACCCCGACGTGTACGCCGTGGGCGACGCGGCGATGGCGATCGGCCCGGGCGACAAGCCCCTGCGCATGTCCTGCGCCTCGGGCGTCCCCATGACCTGGCAGGCCGCCGACGCCCTCGCCGCCCGGCTCGCCGGCACCAAGGTCCCCCACATCGCGATCCGTTACGTCCAGCAGTGCATCTCCCTGGGCCGCGAGGACGGCCTGATCCAGTTCGTCACCGCCGACGACCGCGCGGTCGAGCGCGCCCTGACGGGCCGCATGGCCGCCCGCTACAAGGAGCTGATCTGCAAGGGCGCGGCCTGGGGCGTCGCCAACCCGACCGTGGGCATGCCGGCCCGCCGCCGGCGGATCGTACGACAGGAGCCCGCGAGCCGCGGACGGGCCCGGGCCACGGCCTGACCGCCCGACCACGGCCGAACTGCCGCTCGCGGCGGGCCGGTACGGACCCTGCGGGGCTACGGGCGGTAGACCCGGCCCGGTTCCGGGTGGGCCGGGGCGAGGAGTTGGGACGTGGTGACGAAGGTGTAGCCGCGGTCGCGGAGTTCGGGGATGAGCTCGGCCACCGCGGGGATCGTGCCGGCGTAGCGCTCGTGGAGCAGGATGATGCCGTCGCGGTCCCGGGCGGCCGGGATGGAGCTGACCCTCGACCTGGCCGTCGACGCTCCCGGGCTGGTCCCCGGCACCGCCGGCCGGACCGCGTACCGCGTCGTCCAGGAAGGCCTCACCAACGCGCGCAAGCACGCCCCCGGCGAGCCCGTCCGCGCCGAGGTCAGCGGCGACCGGGACGGCGGTATCGACGTCGTCGTCCGCAACCCCCTCCCCGCCCGCCCGTCCGGGGAACCGGCGGGCGGCTTCGGGCTGATCGGCCTCGCCGAGCGCACGGCCCTCGCCGGCGGCGAAACTCCACCACGGGGTGAGCGCCGGGGCGTGGGTGCTGCGGGCATGGATACCGTGGTCGGAGTGATACGAGTGGCACAAGCGGCAGCAGCGGCACCAGTGATCCGCGTACTGGTCGTCGACGACGACCCGCTCGTCCGGATGGGCTTGCGGATGGTCCTCGACGGCGCCGGGGGCATCGCCGTCGTCGCGGAAGGCGCCGACGGCACCGAGGCCGTCGCCCTCGCCGCCGAGCACGCCCCCGACCTGATCCTCCTCGACATCCGCATGCCCGTCATGGACGGCCTGGCCGCGACCGTCGCGCTCCACGCCCTGCCCCTGCCGCCGAAGGTCGTGATCCTGACGACCTTCAACCCCGACGAATACGTCCTGGCGGCGCTGCGGGCGGGCGCCGCCGGCTTCCTCCTCAAGGACACCCCGCCCGCGGACATCATCACGGCGGTACGCCGCGTCGCCGCGGGCGAGCCGGTACTGTCCCCGGCCGTCACCCACCAGGTCATCACCAGGGCCACCGCGCCTGCTCCCGCGCCCCGGCCCGACCCCGGCCGGACCAGTGCCCGGGAGCGGCTGCGGACCCTGGCTCCCCGCGAGCACGAGGTGGCGCTCGCCGTGGCCCAAGGGCGCACCAACGCCGAGATCGCGGCGGCCCTCTACCTGAGCGTCCCCACCGTGAAGTCACACGTCTCCGCGGCGATGGCGAAGCTCGGCCTCACCAACCGGGTGCAGATCGCGATCCTCGTCCACGAAGCCGACCTCGGGCACCCTCCCCGGACGGCCTAACCGCGCGGACCGCGTCCCTCGGGCCTCGGCCGCGGGGGCTCCGGGGCGGGACCGCGGGCCGGCCGCGGCGCCTGCGGGTCGGCCGGGAAGGGGTGCCCGGGGCGGCCGGGGTCCGGGGGCCGGCCGGCCGGGTCCGGGGGGAAGGGCGTGGCCGGCGGGGCGGGCTTCTGATGCGTCATGGGGACTCCCGTGGGTTCGTACGGCCGGGCCGGCACCGCGGCCGGGCCGGCACCGCGGCAGGGGCCCGCGCCACGGCAGGGGCCCGCGCCACGGCAGGGGCCCGCACCGCGGCAGGGCTCGCACCGCGGCCAAGCGGTCGCAACGGCCCGGAGGCCGCTGCCGCGTGCCGCGGCCGCGGCACGCGGACGGGCGCGGCCCGCGCTACGGCCGGAGCCGGCTGAAGCCGACCTCGAAGCGTTCGACCGAGACGATCCGCTGGCCTTCGCGCACCGCCGTCTCCTCGCGGATCCGGGCGGCCTGCTCCTCGCTCTCCCGCATGGTCCGCTCGTCGTCCCACAAGGTCAGCGAGGTGGCCTTCCCCGAGGCACGGTCGACGAGGTAGTAGGCGCCCCGGAAGCCGGGAAGGTCCTCGACCTGCCGGACGATCTCCTCCGAATGCGCGGTCAGGTCTCCCTCCGCGGGAACCGGTGATCCCTGGTAGGTGCTCAGCCTCGCGAACATCTGCCGCAGTCCTTTCCTCGGGCCCCACGACCAGCCTGCTCCGGCAGGTCACGCGCCGCATGCCGAGCGGCGCGACAATGGTGGGGTGCCGTACATCGCCGTGACCGCCCTGAGCCATACCGGGCTGGTGCGCGAGCACAACGAGGACAGCCTGGTCATCGGCCCGTGGACGCTGTGCGGGACCGCGACCGAGAGCCCCCAGACGCTCGTGTTCCCGCTCGGCAGGCCGCTCGTCGTCGCCGTCGCGGACGGGCTCGGCGGTCAGCCGGCCGGCGAGGTCGCCAGCGAGCTGGTCGTCCGCCAGCTGTCCCTGCTCGGCCCGTCGCTGGACGGCGGCGAGGCCGTCCGCGGCGCGCTGGAGGTCTGCAACCGCGCGGTGTACGAGGCCGCCGAAGGCCGTCCGGACCTGACCTCCATGGGGACCACGGTCGCCGGGGCCCTGGTACTGGAGGAGTCGCTGCTGTCCTTCAACGTCGGTGACAGCAAGGTGTTCCAGGCGACCCCGGATGGGCTGCGCCAGCTCAGCGTGGACGACAGCCCGCCCCCGGCGCCGGGGCACCGCACCACCTCGGCCGTCACCCAGGTGCTCGGCGGCACCCGCGGGCAGTCCCCGGTCACCCCGCACGTGGCGGACTTCCCGCTGACCACCGGCGACCGCTACCTGGTGTGCAGCGACGGGCTGACCGACCCGGTGCCCGAGGAGACCATCGACGGCCTGCTGCGGGTGCACGACGACGGCAAGGCGGCCTTCGAGCTGTGGAAGGCGGCCATCGAGGCCGGGGGCCCGGACAACATCACGCTCGCGCTCGTACGCATCGGCGACTGAGGCCCGCAGCCCGCAGTCCCCAGCCCGAAGCCCCAGCCCGCAGTCCCCAGCCCGCAGTCCCCAGCCCGAAGCGCCTCAGGACTTGACGCCCCGGGGCACGGCGAGGGCTGTCAGCCGGGCGGTGCCCGGTGCGAGCGTGGACCAGGGGCCGGGCAGGTCCAGCACCGCGATGGCGGAGGTCGGGAACTTCGTGCGGGCCTGTTCCAGCGCGGGCGCGTCCCCGTCGCCCGCGAGCAGCAGGACCAGCTCCTGGGCGCCCGGATTGTGCCCGACGAGCAGCAGCGTCCGCACCCGCGCGGGGGTCTCCCGTACGAGGTCCAGCAGTTCCCTGGCGGTCGCCCCGTAGGCGCGTTCCTCGTACTCCACCGGCGCGCCGAGCCCGGCTTCGGCCGCGGCGAGGTCCCAGGTCCGGCGGGTACGGCGGGCGGGCGAGCACACGACGCGGTCGGGTACGCGGTCCGCCTCGCGCAGCCAGCGGCCCGCGGCCGGGGCGTCGCGCAGACCGCGCGGGCCGAGCGGGCGCTCGGCGTCGGGCACGTCCGGCGGCCAGGCGGACTTGGCGTGCCGCAGGACGACGAGCCGCCGGACCGTACCCGCTGTCATGGGTGCCTCACGTGTGCAGGCGGCTGTTGGGGCCGTCCCGGTCGCCGGCGCTGTCGTCATTGAACCAGTAGTCACCGGCGGCCAGATAGCGGAAGGAGTGGGCGCTCTCGGACGGCAGCTCGACCGTGACGGCCCGCTTCCCGTCCTTGCGCGGCTTCAGGGTGTGCGCGCCGGGCTGCCAGTCGTTGAAGTCGCCGACCACGCTCACCGGCCCGGGCGGCGTGTCCGCCGGAAGGACGAAGGTGACCTCGGTGCGGTCCTTGCGCAGCTTGCGCTCCAGCATGGGAAACAGCTCCTGACTGCGGAGGCGGACGGGATGGCGCCCATCCTCGGGGTCGGGCGGGCGGCCCGCGCGCCGACGCCTCCGCCGCGCGCGCAGGGATCACCCGTCCACCACGTGTGCGACACGGTGGGCCCAACCGAACGCGCCGCTCCGCGGGCGGCGCGTGTCGAATGGGCGGGAAGCGGTTCTTGCGGCGTGCGTCCCCGGGAGTGCCATGAGCCAGCGAGCCGGACGGACCGCGATGAGCGCCTGCTCGGCCGTCCTGATCGCCCTGACCTGCCTGCTCGTACCGGTCTCCCTGCTCACCGTCTGGGTGCACGACATCGTGCTGGACAACGACCGGTACGTGGCCACGGTCGCCCCGCTCGCCTCGGACCCGGCGATCGAGGAGGCCGCCGTCCGCCGCATCGGCGGGGCCGCGGATGTCCGGGTGGACGGCGCCCGGGTCACGGCGGACCTGGCGCGGTGGCTCGAGGCCCAGGGGCTGCCGCCGCGCGTAGGCACTGCGGTCAAGGCGCTCGGCCCGGCCCTGGACGAGGCCGCCGACCAGGCCGTTTCCAAGGTGGCGACCCGGTTCGTGGAGAGCGACCGGTTCGAGGCGCTGTGGACCCGGGCCAACCGGGCCGCCCACACGGCCGTGGTGCACGCCCTGACCGGCCGGGGACGGGGCGCCGTCGGCATCGACGGCGGCACCGTCACCCTCGACGTCGGCAGCGCGGTGGAGACCGTCAAGGAGGAGCTCGTGAAGGCCGGTCTCGCGCCGGCCGAGCGGATCCCCGAGGTCGACCGGCAGATGGTGCTGTTCCAGTCCGAGGAGCTGGGGAAGATCAGGGGCGCGGTCCGCCTGCTCGACGCCCTCGGCAACTGGCTGCCCGTGCTCACCGTCCTCCTCGGCACGGCCGGTGTCCTGCTCGCGCGGCGCCGCCGCCGGGCCCTGGTGACCACGGCGCTGTGCGCGGCCGCCGCCTGCCTCCTGGTCGGCATCGGCCTGGCGCCCGCCCGCCGTTACTACCTCGACCACCTGCCGGCCCAGGTCCAGTCCCCGGCGGCCGCGGCGGCGGTCTTCGACACGCTGGTGCGGTTCCTGCGGGTGAGCCTGCGGACCGCGCTGGTCCTCGGGGTGGTGGTGGCGCTCGGCGCCTACCTGTCCGGCGGCGGCCGGCTGCCGCGCGGCCTGCGCGGCGGCGCCGACCGGACGGCCGACTCGGCCGCGCGCCGGGCCGCCGCGCACGGCGTCGGCACGGGCCGGGCCGGGGTCTGGGTGGAGGCCCGGCGGCGCCCGCTGACGGTGGGTGTGGTGCTGCTGGTCGCGCTCGGGTTCGCGCTGTGGAACCACCCGACGGTGCTGACGGTGCTGCTGCTGGTGCTGATCCTGCTGGCGGTGCTCGCCGTACTGGCGCTGCTGGCCGCGGACGGCCGGGTCAGCGGCCAGGTCAGCGGCCGGGTCAGCGGTCGGGCAGGTGGCCCGGCGGGTGACCGGCCGGGCGGCCGGACCGGGACTCCCGGGGAGAGTTGAGCGCAGTGCGCAGCCAGCGCGCCGGCACGGGCTCGCGGGCCGACGGCGGTCACCGTATACGCCGCATACGCCGCATCCGCGGACCCCGCATCCCGAGTCCGCTCCGGTCGCGGGATGGGCTCCGGCCCGTTCTCCTGAAGCCATGGAAGGCAACGCAGCCCAGCGCCGCCGACGCGTCCTGGCCGGTCACACGCTCCGGTCCGTGACCTGGGTGGTCCTGATCACCGCGCTGTTCTACCTGGCCCCCCTGGACCGCGGGTTCGGGACCCTCACCGTCGTCACGCTCGTGGCCGGGCTGGGGCTGTTCGGGTGGCTGGTCGCCTGGCAGGTCCGGGCCATCACCCACGCGGAGTATCCGCGGCTGCGGGCCATGGAGGCGCTGGCCACCGCCGTGCCGCTGTTCCTGGTGCTGTTCTCCGTCACGTACTTCCTGCTCTCCGGGCAGGTGCCGGAGTCGTTCTCGGAGCCGCTGAACCGGACCGACTCGCTCTACTTCTCCGTCACGGTGTTCGCCACCGTGGGGTTCGGCGACATCGTGCCCACCAGCGAGCTCAGCCGCGCGCTGACCACCGTGCAGATGGTCGCCGATCTGGTCGTGGTGGGAGTGATCGCCAAGGTGCTCTTCGGGGCGGTACGGATCGGGGTGCGCAGGCGGGGGACGGCGGAAGGGAGTGACCGATGACGGAGTCGCGCTCCAGCGGGACCGGGAACGCGGGCGGCGCCGGCGCCGGCGGCGGCAGTGGCAGTGGCGCGGGCGGCGCGGCCGGGGCCGGGGCCGGGCAGCAGGAGCCGGACGTCCTGCGGCACCTGCTGCGCAGCCCCGGCTATCCGAAGCTGCTCGTCTTCTGCGCGCTCATCGGCATACCGGTGTCCCTCGCCGCCTTCTGGTTCCTCGTCGGGCTCCACCAGCTCGAGCACGTGATGTGGGCCGATCTCCCGCGGGCGCTGGGCCATGACGCCCCGCCCTGGTGGTGGCCGTTCCCGCTGCTGCTCGTCGCGGGCCTGCTGGTCGGCCTGATCGTCACGCACCTGCCCGGCGCCGGCGGCCACGTGCCCGCCGCCGGAATGCAGGTCGGGGGCTCCTCGCCGGCCGCGCTGCCCGGGGTGCTGCTCGCCGCGGCGGCCAGTCTGCCGCTCGGCGCCGTCCTGGGCCCGGAGGCCCCGCTCATCGCGCTGGGCGGCGGGCTCGCCCTGCTCTTCCGCGACCTGACGCAGGCCCCGGCGACCCCGCAGAACACCGCGCTGCTGGGCGCGGCCGGAGCGGCGGCGGCCATCTCCGCGATCTTCGGCAATCCGCTGGTCGCCGCGGTGCTGCTGATCGAGGTGGCGGGTGTGGGCGGGCCGCAGCTCTTCGCGGTCATGCTGCCCGCCCTGCTGTCGAGCGGGGTCGGGTCCCTGGTGTTCACGGGCCTCGGGCGCTGGACCGGGCTGGGGACCGGGGAGCTGTCCCTGAAGCTGTCCGCGCCCTTCCCCCGCCTGGACGTGGCGGACGTGCTGTGGGCGCTGGCCGTCGCGGTGGCCGTGGCCGTCGCGATGCACCCCGTACGGACCGGGGCCCGGGCGGTCGCCGCGTACGTGCGGGCGCGGCCCCTCGTACGGACCGTGCCGTGCGCCCTGGGCGCCGCGGCCTGCGCCGCCGTGTACGCGCTGGCCACCGGGCGGTCGCCCGCCGAGGTGGCCTCCTCCGGCCAGGCCTCCCTCGCCACCCTCGCCGCCGACCCGCAGGCCTGGGGCATCGGCGCGCTGGTCGCCGTGCTGGCCTTCAAGGGCGCCGGCTACGCGCTGTGCCTCGGCAGCCTGCGCGGCGGCCCGGTGTTCCCGGCGCTCTTCCTCGGAGCCGCCGCGGGCGTGCTCCTCGGGCCCCTGCCGGGCCTGGGCGTCATCCCCGCGATGGCGGCCGGGATGGCGGCGGCCACCGTCGCGACCCTGCGGCTGCCGGTGAGCAGCGTGGTGCTGGTGGTCCTGGTGCTCGGCAGTACCGCGATGATGCCCGTGGTGATCCTGGCGGCCGTGGTCGCCTTCGCCGTCACCGAACTGCTGCCCGCCGGGCGTCCGGTGGCGGCGTAGCGGGAATCACCCCGTCATTCCCTCGTCGGTACGCCGTCATGCGCCCCGGCGTTCCGTCAGCACTGGAGGCCGGTGGCGGCGGCCGCGGAGGTTTCGTCCAGCTTCTGGATCTGCGGCTGGAGCTTGGTGAGCGCGTCCTTGCCGGTCGTGTCCCCGGGCAGGTCCTCGTAGGCCTTCTTGAGGTCGTCGGAGGCCGACTGCACGGCGGCGCGCTCCGCCTCCCGCAGCTTGCCGAGGTTGTCCTTCACCCCGTCCCAGTCCTCGCGTACGGCCTCGTAGGCGTCCTTGACCTGGTCCTTGGTCGCGGACGCCGGGTCCAGGGCCTTGAGCTTGGCGTTGTCCGCCCTGAGCTCGGTCAGGCCGCTGCAGACATCGGCCGCGGCCTTGGTGGCCTCCTCGGAGGGCGAGCTGTCGTCGGAACACGCGGCGAGACCGAACGCCGCGCCGACGCAGAGCACGCCGATCACCGGGAATCGCTTCATGGGTGGGGCCTTCCTCAAGGAGACGGGAGCGGTCGCGCAGGGCCCGGGGGCCCTGACCGCACCTCGCCAAATTAGGCATGAATAGCCGCATTCCGCATCCACATCCGCACCGTTCGGGGGAGGCGGAGGGCGGGCGGGGGCGCCCGGTGCGCGCCGATCGGGCCGCTCGCGCCGGCCCGATCGGCGCCCTCGGGCGCCGGGTTCGCCGTCCGCTAGATCGGCGGACGGCGGGTCTGCCGCACGCCAGGAAATTAATTATATGAATTTCCCCGGCAGAAATTCGTTTAGGCTGGCCCAGAAGGGGAAGTCGCCCTGCTCACAGCACCTTTCTGTGTTACGGTGATGTCAGTTGCAGTTGTGGTTCCCAAAATACTTCTTATTACCGGTGTTCTTTCCGGCGGGGCAATCATCACAGCGACGACCGGTTTTCGCACAGTGCGATTCCGGGCACTGCCCCAAAGGAGAATTCAGATGGCATCCGGCACCGTTAAGTGGTTCAACGCGGAAAAGGGCTTCGGCTTCATCGAGCAGGAGGGCGGCGGCGCCGACGTCTTCGCGCACTACTCGAACATCGCCTCCTCCGGCTTCCGTGAGCTCCAGGAAGGCCAGAAGGTCACCTTCGACGTCACGCAGGGCCAGAAGGGCCCGCAGGCCGAGAACATCGTTCCCGCCTGACGTCGACACACACAGTCGGGCCGGGGCCCGCACCGAGAGGTGCGGGCCCCGGCTTTGTCGTCTTCCACGGCTTCCACGGCGTCCGCGCTTGCTAGAGTCCCGCCCATGTCGACCCCTGACGACCTGCTCATCGATCTCGCCGCCATGGTCGAGTCGGAGCAAACCAATCAGATGTCCCTGACCGTCGTGGTCCACGGCGCCGTCATCACCGGCCGCCTCGCCCCCGAAAGCGTCTGGCGCCAGCGCGTCGCCGAGGTCCTCCAGGACTCCGACCAACTGGCCCCGTTCGCCGGGGTCTTCAGAGGATCCGGACCGGCCGGCCGTACCCCGCCCGACACCGGGACCCCCTCCCACCTGCACTTCCATGTGGCACGCATCCTCCAGGGCACCCTGGGCATCCCCGAGACCGGAGGCATGTACCGGATCGCGGTCAAGGACGTCAGCGCCTGGACCGTCGGAGACTTCAGCTACTCGGACAAGTAACTCCCCACCCACCACACCCGCCTGCCCCAAGGCCTCCCGCAGAATGACGTCATGCGCATTTCGATGCTGGGGGCCCTGGAGGTACGGGGCGAAGACGGGGGCGGCGTCGGGGTCGGCGGGGCGCGGTTGCGGACCCTGCTCATCCTGCTGGCACTGGAACCGGGCCGGGTGGTGGCTTCCGAGCTGCTCATCGACGGGATCTGGGAGAACGACCCGCCGATGGGCGCCTCGAACGCCCTGCAGGCCCTGGTGTCCCGGCTGCGCCGGGCACTGCCCGGCGTGGAGGTCGAATCGCATCCGGCCGGCTACCGCCTCCTCCTCGATCCGGACGAGGTGGACGTGGTGCGCTTCGAGCGGCTGGCCTCGGCCGGCCGCGGCGCCCTGGCCGCCGACCCCGGCGAGGCGGCGGCGCTGCTGCGCCAGGCGCTCGGGCTGTGGCGCGGGCCCGCGCTGCTCGACGTGGCCGCCTCCGACTTCTTCCGGGCGCCCGTGGCCCGGCTCGGCGAACTGCGCATGGCGGTCCTGGAGGACCGCATCGAGGCCGACCTGCGGGTGGGGCGCGGCCGGGAACTGACCGGCGAGCTGACCTCGCTGGTGGCCGAACACCCCTTGCGGGAAGGGCTCGTCGGCGCGCTGATGCGGGCCCTCGTCGCGGCCGGTCGGCCCGCCGAGGCGCTCGCCGCCTACGGCAGGGCCCGCGAGGTGCTCGCCGAGGAGCTCGGCGCCGACCCGTCACCTGAGCTGTCGGCGCTGCACACCGCCGTCCTGCGCGGCGAGCTGACCGCGCCGCCCGCCGCCCCCGCCGTGCCCGTGCCCGTGCCCGCACCGACACCCGAGCCCATACCCATACCGGCCCCCGCCCCCGCCCCCGCCGCACCGGAAGCCGACGCGCCGCCGACCAACCTGCGGGCCCCGCTGGCCAGTTTCGTGGGCCGCGACGAGGACCTCGCCGGGGTGGAGGACCTGATCGGCCGGTTCCGGCTCACCACGCTCACCGGGCCGGGCGGCGCCGGCAAGACCCGGCTGGCCCTGCAGAGCGCCCGTCCGCTGCTCGGCCGGTTCCCCGACGGCGTCTGGCTCGTGGAGCTGGCACCGCTGAGCGCGGAGGCCGACGTACCGCAGGCCGTCCTGACCGCGCTGGGCCTGCGCGAGCACGCGCCGGCCGCGGGCGACCCGCTGGACCGCCTCGCCTCGGCGCTGCGCACGCGCAGCGCCCTGCTGGTCCTGGACAACTGCGAGCACCTGATCGGGGCGGCCGCAGCGATGGCCGACCGGCTCCTCGGCGAATGCCCCGGACTGCACGTCCTGGCGACCAGCCGCGAGCCGCTCGGCCTCACCGGCGAGGCCCTGTGGCCGGTGCGCCCGCTGGCCCTGCCGCCGCAGGGCGCCGATGCCGCGCGGGCCATGTCGTACGCGGCCGTCCGGCTGCTGAACGACCGTGCCGCGGCGGCCCGTTCGGACTTCGCGGTGACCGAGGAGACGGCCTCCACGGTGATCCGGATCTGCCGGGCGCTGGACGGGATGCCGCTCGCCATCGAGCTGGCCGCGGCCCGGCTGCGCACGATGAGCGCCGAGCAGCTGGCCGCCCGGCTCGACGACCGGTTCCGGCTGCTGACCGGCGGCGCACGGACCGCCCCGCGCCAGCACCAGACCCTGCGCGCGGTGGTCGACTGGAGCTGGGAGCTGCTCACGGAGGCGGAGCGGGCGCTGCTGCGCCGGCTGGCGGCCTTCCCGGGCGGCGCCACGGTGGACGCGGCCGAGGGGGTGTGCGCGGGCGGCCCGGTGGAGGCGTACGGGGTACTGGACCTGCTCGCCTCGCTCGCCGACAAGTCGCTGTTGGTGACGGCGGGCGACGGGCGCTACCGGATGCTCGAGACGATCCGCGCCTACGGCCTGGAGCGGCTCGCCGAGGCCGGGGAGCAGGAGCGGATCCGGCGGGCGCACACCGCGTACTTCACGCGGCTGGCGTCGACGGCGGACCCGTACCTGCGCCGGGCCGAGCAGCTGGAGTGGCTCGCGCGGCTCGGCGAGGAGCACGACAACCTCAACGCGGCGCTGCGCGGCGCGATCGCGGCGGGCGAGGCGCGGGAGGCCGTACGACTGGTCGCGGCGGCCGGGTGGTACTGGTGGCTCAGCGGCCGCAAGGCGGAGGGCGGCGAACTGTCCGCGCAGGCCCTGGCGTTGCCGCTGCCCGCTGGGGAGGCGGAGTCGGCCCGGGACGAGGAGGACCGGGCGCTGGCCTGCGCGCTGGCCGTGCTGTTCGCGACGTCCGGGCTCGGTGACGACCGGCAGACCGCGGAGCTGCTGCGCCGGGGACTGCTGCTCGCGGAGCGGACGGGCGTCCGGCACCCTGTGGTGCGGTTCATGGAGCCGCTGGACCGGCTGCTGCGGGCCGACGGCGCGAGCGGCCCGCCGCTGGACGCCTGGTCGGCGCTGCTGGCCGACGAGGACCCGTGGGTGCGGGCGCAGGCGCTGCTGGGCGGCGCGCGCACCCGGCTCTCGGCGGGCGGCCCGCCGGCCGAGGCCGAGGCGGAGATCGAGGAGGCGCTGGCCGGGTTCCGGGGGCTCGGGGAGCGCTGGGGGATCTCCTTCGCGCTGACGGTGCTGGCCGAACTGGTCGCCCAGCGCGGTGACTTCGAGACGGCGCTGGGCCACTACGACGAGGCCATCGCGGTGATCGGCGAGATGGGGGCCGTCCAGGACCAGCTGCACGCGCGGGTCAAGCAGGCCCAGTTGCACTGGCTGGCCGGGGATCCGGCGGCGGCCGCCGCGGCCATGGCGCGGGCCGAGCGGGACGCCCGGGCCGCGGGCTGGCCGGAGGCGCTGGCCACCACCGCGCACGGCCGGGCGGACCTGGCGCGCTGGAACGGGGAGCCGGCGCAGGCGCGCGCCGGGGTGGCGCGGGCCCGGGAGGAGGTCCGGGGGGTCGCCGTCCACCAGGTGTTCCATGCGCTGCTGCTCGACACCCTCGGCCATCTGGACTCCGCCGACGGCGAGTTGGAGGCGGCCCGCGCACACCGGGCCGAGGCCCTGGAGCTGGCGATCGGCTCCCTGCACGCCCCGACGGTCGCCCAGGTGCTGGTCGGCGTGGCGGACCAGGCGGCGCGGGCCGGCCGGCCGGAGGAGGCGGCGCGGCTGCTGGCGGCGGCCCTGGCAGTGCGGGGCGGGCCGGACCGTTCGCGCCCGGACGCGGACCGGGTGGAGAACGCGGCGCGCGCCGCGCTCGGGGAGAAGTACGAGGAGTACTTCGCCGAGGCGGCGCGTCGCGGGAGCGCTGGGGCCATGGAGGACGTACGGGAGCTGGCGCGGGTCACGCTTGGCGGTTGAACAGCTTGTTCGCCCAGAGGCAGGCGGCCACGGCGATCCCGGTGCACCAGGCGACGGCCGCGATGCCCTCGCTGCCGACCGGGGTGTCCATGAGCAGGGCCCGGATGGTCTCGATGACCGGGGTGAAGGGCTGGTGCTCGGCGAAGACGCGGACGACGGCGGGCATCGAGTCGGTGGGGACGAAGGCGCTGCCGATGAAGGGCAGGAAGGCCAGCGGCATGACGATGTTACTGGCGCCTTCGGGGGACTTGCTGAGCGTGCCGAGGGCGACGGACAGCCAGGTCACGGCGACGGCGAGCAGGGCGATCAGGCCGAGTGCGGCGAGCCAGCCGGTGAGGCCGGCGTTCGGGCGGAAGCCCATCAGCAGGGCGAGCCCGATGACGAGGCCGACGCTGATCATGGTCTGGATGATGCTGCCGAGCACGTGTCCGACGAGGATCGAGGAGCGGGAGATCGCCATGGTGCGGAAGCGGGCGACGATGCCCTCGGTCAGGTCGGTGGAGACGGAGACCGCGGTGGTCATCGACGCAGCGGTGACCGTCATCAGGAGGATGCCGGGGGCCAGGTAGTTGATGTAGTCCGTTCCCGTGCCGATGCCCGCGGCGAGGGGCCGGCCCAGGACGTAGACGAAGAGCAGCAGGAAGACGATCGGGACGGCGATGGTGCCGATGGAGAGCCCGGGGTAGCGCAGGGCGTGCTTGAGCTGGCGGCGCAGCATGGTGGCGCAGTCGCGGAACAGGTGCTTCGCGGGGGCCGGGGCGGGGGCGGCGGGGCTGGTGAGGGGGGCGGTGGTGGTCATCGCACGGACTCCTTGTCCTGGGTCGGGATGGTCTGCCCGGTCAGGGCGAGGAACACGTCGTCGAGGTCGGGGGTGTGCACGGTGAGGCCGCCGACCTCGATCGCCTGGGCGTCGAGCCGGTCGAGCAGGGAGCGCAGCGAGCGCACGCCGCCGTCGCTGGGCACGCGGAGGGTGAGGGTCTCCTCGTCCCGGGAGACCTCGCCGAGGGTGCGGGCGGCCCGCTCGAAGCCGGCCGGGTCGGTGAACTCCAGCCGGATGTGCCCGCCCGGTACCAGCCGCTTCAGCTCGTGCGCGGTGCCCTCGGCGACGAGCTTGCCGCCGTCCAGGACGGCGATGCGGTCGGCGAGCTGGTCGGCCTCCTCCAGGTACTGGGTGGTCAGGAAGATGGTGACCCCGCCGGCGACGAGGTCGCGGATGATCTGCCACATCGCGCGGCGGCTGCGCGGGTCGAGGCCGGTGGTCGGCTCGTCGAGGAAGATGATCTGCGGGCCGCCCATCAGGGTCATCGCCAGGTCGAGGCGGCGCAGCATGCCGCCGGAGAAGGTCATCGCCACCTTCCCGGCCACGTCGGCCAGGTCGAAGGCCTCCAGCAGCTCGGTGGCGCGGCGCCGGCCGGCCCGCTTGCCGAGGTGGCGCAGGTCCGCCATCAGGTGGAGGTTCTCCTCGGCGGTGAGCAGCTTGTCGACGGCCGAGAACTGGCCGGTGACGCCGATGGCGGAGCGTACGGAGTCGGGGGCCGCGGCCAGGTCGTGGCCGGCGACGCGCACCTGGCCGGCGTCGGCGGAGACGAGGGTCGAGAGGATCTGCACGGTGGTGGTCTTGCCGGCGCCGTTCGGGCCGAGCAGCGAGAAGACCGTGCCCGCCGGGACGTGCAGGTCGATGCCGTCGAGGACGGTCTTGTCCCCGTAGGACTTGCGGAGCCCGGTGGCGGTGATGGCCGCCGGCCGGGTCTCGGAGGTCGGAATCCGGTTCATCGTGTCCCCTCGTTTCGCTTGCGCTGCGTGGTGATGGCGTCACCATGGCCGGGGGCGCTGACAGCCCGCGGAGAGACCGCTGAGAGGCGCTGAGAGCCGCTGACAGATCGCTGATAGGCGGCCGCGTACGGACATCCGGTAGGCGGCCGCGTACGGACATCCGGGTGGGGTACGCACCGATTCGGGCGGGTATATCACCTGAGGGCGGCACGAGAGAGCTCGGGACACCACGGTGACGCGTCCCCCGGATCCAGCGGGGGCCGCCCGCCGGAGGAGCGCAGCGCCATGCACCACACAGAACTCACAGACGTCGCGACCCACGAGGCCAGAGCCCTGTCCGTGGCCCTGTTCCGGAGGCTGGCCGAGCTGGAGGAGGGCAGCGCCGAGTTCAGCTACGTCCGCAACACCCTGGTCGAGCTGAACCTCAGCCTGGTCAAGT
The DNA here is from genome assembly GCF_042719495.1 of Streptomyces sp. NPDC058525. Lineage (NCBI taxonomy): Bacteria > Bacillati > Actinomycetota > Actinomycetes > Kitasatosporales > Streptomycetaceae > Streptomyces > Streptomyces sp. NPDC058525. The sequence continues at coordinate 148,455 of NZ_JBHXNP010000001.1, read as the reverse complement.
TCGCCGCCCGGCGCTTCCGCGGCCGCAGCGAGCCGATGGAGGACATCGTCCAGGTCGGCACGATCGGCCTGATCAAGGCCATCAACCGGTTCGACCCGGAGCGCGGGGTGGAGTTCACCTCGTTCGCGATGCCGACGATCACCGGGGAGATCAAGCGGTTCTTCCGGGACACCAGCTGGGCCGTCAAGGTGCCGCGCAGGCTCCAGGAGCTGCGGATCGACGCGGCCAAGGCGCACGACGCGCTGGAGCAGTCGCTGGGCCGCGAGCCCACGGACGCCGAGCTCGCGGAGCGGCTGCACGTGACGCCCGAGGAGATGGTGGAGGGCCGCAAGGCCGCCTCCGCGTACTCGGCGCGCTCCCTGGACGCACCCGCCCAGGAGGAGGGCGAGCGCGACTCGGGCGCCGACCGGCCCTCCCTCGGCGAGGAGGAGGCGGCGTACGACCGGATCGAGTGCCTGGAGTCGCTCAAGCCGATCCTGGCCTGCCTGCCGGAGCGCGAGCGCATGCTGCTCTCCCTGCGGTTCGGGCAGGAGCTGACGCAGTCCGAGATCGGCGACCGGCTGGGCCTGTCCCAGATGCACGTGTCCCGCCTGCTGACCCGCACCCTGGAGCGGCTGCGCACCGGGCTGCTCACCGACGACCCGGTGCACGAGGACGAGCTCGTGGCGACGGCCCCGCCCCGGGCCCGGTCCGACCCCGAGGCGGCCTAGCCCCGCAGGTCCCGGTGGCCCCCGGGGACCGGGACCTCCAGCCAGACGGTCTTGCCCGGGTGCCCGTCGGGCGAGGGGACCGCGCCCCAGCCGCGCGCGAGCCGTTCCAGCACGATCAGCCCGTGTCCCCCGGGCAGTGCGCGGTCGCCGGGCGGCCGCCGCTTCGGGATCTCGGGGCTGTCGTCGCTGACCTCGACGCGCAGCCCCTCGGGGGTGTGCCGCAGGACCAGCTCCCGGGGGCCGCCCCCGTGCAGACAGGCGTTGGTGACCACCTCGGAGACCAGGAGCAGCACGTCCTCCACGGACTCCGCCTCGCCCGGCCACTGCCAGTCGGCCAGCGCCTTGCGGGTGAAGTCCCGGCACCGGCCCACGACACCGGTCGTGGCGCCGCCGAGAACGAGCCTCCGCGTCTGCTCGGCCACAGGGCCTCCCGTCTCCGCGCCTCTCCGCGCCGCATGTACCCCTACCCGGGGCTGCCAATCCTAGGGCGGGCGGTGCCGGCCCCCCTCGCCATGAATTTCACATATCGGAAACAGAATTCCGCCATACGATAATCTAAGATCCAATTTCGCTGTGCGCCCAGACGTGGCCGAGGCCGCGGTCTACCTGGTGGACGCCGCCTACACCACGGGGGACGTCCTCACGGTCGACGGCGGCCGCCACGTCGTCTGAGTCCCGTGACCCCGGCCCGGGCCGTCCCGAGACCTGGACGGCCCGGGTATTCCACATCGTGGACAACTACTCTCGTTTCATGAACGCAGAAGCCCACGACCCCGCCGCCGCGAGGGACGCTGTGAAGGACGCCGACCGGAAGCACGTCTTCCACTCATGGTCGGCACAGGAGCTCATCGACCCGCTCCCCGTCGCCGGGGCCGAGGGTTCGTACTTCTGGGACTACGAGGGCAACCGCTACCTCGACTTCTCCAGCGCCCTCGTCTACACCAACATCGGCTACCAGCACCCGAAGGTCACCGCGGCCGTGCAGGAGCAGGCGGCGCGGCTGTGCACCGTCGCGCCCGGCTTCGCCGTCGACGTCCGCTCCGAGGCCGCGCGGCTGATCGCCGAGCGCACCCCGGGCGACCTGGACAAGATCTTCTTCACGAACGCCGGGGCCGAGGCCGTCGAGAACGCCGTCCGCATGGCCCGGCTGCACACCGGCCGGCCCAAGGTGCTGTCCGCGTACCGCTCGTACCACGGGGCCACGTCCACCGCGATCAACCTGACCGGCGACGCCCGCCGCTTCGGCAACGACACCGCGACCGCCGGCGTCGTGCACTTCTGGGGCCCCTTCGCCTACCGGTCGCCGTTCTACGCGGCCACCGAGGCCGAGGAGTGCGAGCGGGCTCTGCGCCACCTCGAGGACACCATCGTGTTCGAGGGCCCGCAGTCCATCGCCGCGATCATCCTGGAGACCGTCGGCGGTGCCCCCGGCGTCCTCGTGCCCCCGCCCGGCTACCTGCCCGGCGTGCGCGCGCTCTGCGACCGCTACGGCATCGTCTTCATCCTCGACGAGGTCATGGTCGGCTTCGGGCGCACCGGCCGGTGGTTCGCCGCCGAGCACTGGGACGTCGTCCCCGACCTGCTCTGCTTCGCCAAGGGCGTGACCAGCGGATACGTACCGCTCGGCGGGGTCGCCATCTCGGCCGCCATCGCCGAGACCTTCGCCCGCCGGCCCTACCCGGGCGGGCTGACGTACTCCGGGCACGTGCTGGCCTGCGCCGCCGCCGTCGCGACGATGAACGTCATGGAGGAGGAGGGCATCGTCGAGCGGTCCGCCCGCACCGGCGCCGAGCTGCTCGGCCCCGGGCTGCGCGCGCTCGCCGAGCGGCACCCCTCGGTCGGCGAGGTCCGGGGCCTGGGCACCTTCTGGGCCCTGGAACTCGTCCGGGACGCGGCCACGCGCGAACCGCTCGTGCCGTACAACGCCTCCGGAGCGGACAACGCGCCGATGGCCGCCTTCGGCGCCGCCTGCAAGAAGGGCGGGCTCTGGCCGCTCCTCGCCGGCAACCGCGTCCACGTCGCACCGCCCTGCAACATCTCGGCCGCGGACGTCGCGAAGGGGCTGGAAATCCTCGGCGAGGCCCTCTCGGTCGCGGACGCACACATGGTCTGAGCTGCGGATCTGTGGGGTCGCCCAAAACGCGGGTGCTGGTGTTCGGATGATCGGTACGGTGGTTAACGCGCCGTACACATGCTGCAATCCGTGAGTACGAAAAAGCACCTACGGACCGGGATGCACGTCAGTCCCGGGGCGGTCCTGCGGGGCCGAACGGCGGGGAGCGGGACGTCTTCAGGCGCCGCTGGACGCCGGGCGTACGGGATCCAGACGACCGGACTCCGTGTTCCCGAATCCGAAGGAAGACAAGCATGAGCAAGCACGTCCTCGCGCAGAACCAGTACGGCAAGGCCGAGAACCGCATCGTCAAGGTGACCCGCAAGGGCGGCGACGGCTCGTGGCACGAGATCCGCGACCTCAACGTGTCGGTCGCGCTCCGCGGCGAGTTCCGCGACGTCCACCTGACCGGTGACAACGCCAACTGCCTGCCGACCGACACCACCAAGAACACGGTGTACGCCTTCGGCAAGGAACACGGCATCGAGTCCCCCGAGGCCTTCGGCATCCTGCTCGCCAAGCACTTCGTCTCCTCGCAGCAGCCGATCCGCGAGGCGCAGATCCGCATCGAGGAGTACGTGTGGGACCGCATCCCGGTCCCGACGCGCAAGGAGCAGCACTCCTTCGTCCGCAAGGGCCAGGAGGTGCGCACCGCGCAGATCACCTACAGCGAGACGACGGGCCTCCAGGTCATCTCGGGGCTGAAGGACCTGACGGTGATGAACTCGACGAACTCCGAGTTCCACGGCTACATCAAGGACAAGTACACGACTCTCCAGGAGGCGTACGACCGCATCCTGGCGACCAAGGTCACCGCGCGCTGGGCTCACTCAGCGCTGGCCGCCGACGACGCCTCCTACGACTGGGACCAGGCGTACAAGAAGGTCCGCAAGAACATGCTGGAAGCCTTCGCGGAGACCTACTCGTACTCGCTGCAGCAGACCCTGAACCAGATGGCCGAGCGCGTGCTCGACAACTGCCCCAAGGTCAACGAGGTGCGGCTCAACCTCCCCAACAAGCACCACTTCCTCGTCGACCTGGAGCCCTTCGGCCTCAAGAACGACAACGAGGTCTACTTCGCGGCGGACCGGATGTACGGCCTCATCGAGGGCACCATCCACCGCGACGGCGTCCAGCCGGTGATCGCGACCTCCGACTGGATCGTCGCCTGACGCCTTCCGTTTGCCGCTCCGTTCGGCCCGGACCCCGCTGCGGGGTCCGGGCCGTTCCGCTGGGTGGACGAGTTCCAGCCGCGGTTCCGGTTCGGTAGCCGAAACAGACCCTTGTGCCGATCGCCGCACCCAAGGAGGCTGTGCAGCCGACGAGTTGACCACGAATGGGCGAGGGGGCCGGTAGTTCCATGCCGACGGCGATCAGGGAATGGCGGGGCTGGACGGGCGCGGCCCCCTTCTGGCTGAACTCCTTCCTGCTGCTCCTGGCCCCTTTCACCGCCGTCACGCTCTTCGGCCAGCTCGGTGTGATCGCCGCCCTGGCCGCACTGGGCGGCCTGGCCCGCCACCTGTGGTGCGGGGACTACGGCCACCCGGCGGTCCACCTCGCCGCGGTCCTGATGGGTGCGGCGACGGCGACGCTGGTGACGACCTGAATCACCCGTTCGGGTGCAGGGCGTTCCGTGCCCGGGGCGGCCCGGCCGGACCTGCCGCCAACTGGGAAAACACCGGGATCCCGGACGCGACACGCCCGTGACGTTCCGTCAGTCTCCCGTGTTTCACCGGGTGCCGGAGGGCAGAGGAGGTATCCACTGCTCACATGACCCGGCCGCCCGAGCCGGACCGGAGGGACCCGCATGCCCCGCGCCAAGTCGGTCGTCACCGCGCTGACGGTGGTTCTGCTGGCCACCGGCATCGGTGTGCTGCAGCGCACCGAGGGTGCCGACCCCTCGGTCTCGACCACCGACGACGCCCTGCCCTCGCGGGCGCTGGGACTGTCCGACCACCGGCGCCTGGCCCGGCAGCGGGAGCTGCCCGGCGGGCACGTGCCCGGGCACGGCGTGCGGTCGCCGAGGACGGCGGCGGGACCGCTGCGGCCGGTCACGGGGCCCCTGCGGGCGGCGCGGCCGCTGCGGCTGCGGGTGCCGAGCCTGGGCATCGACGTGCCGGTGTTCCGGGTTCCCGGGTCGGCGGGGGCGCCCGAGGGGGCCGGCCGGACCGAACGGGATGGGCATGGCGGACGGGACCGGCGGGACGGAGCTTCCTGGCAGGGCGGCGGTCCGGCGCCCGGGTCGGCCGGTACCGCCGTGATCAGCGGGCCGGGGCTGGACCTCGCCGGGCTCCAGCGGGGCCGGACCGTCGAGATCGCCCGTGCCGACGGCCGCACGGCCGTGTTCACGGTCGTCCGGCTCTCCCCCGGCCCGTCCGGCGGCCACGAGGGCTGGGCCGGCCGGCCCCAACTTCGGCTGGTCGGCGACGAAACCGCTGTACTGGCCCGGCTGACGGGACAGCGCCGGGGCCGCTGACCGGGCCGCTGTCAGCCTTGGGGGCGCTCTTCGTTCCGCCGGTCGGGCGCTTCTGGCAACCAGGACGGGAGTTACCCGGCGTGTCGGGGCACACCCCTCGCATGAGCGGGAGGCAGCACGTGCGCGCGGCGCTGATCGGGGCCCTGACCAAGGTCCTGACGGCGGCCTGCGTCGTGCTGCTGTGCGTGTTCGGTGCCGGTCCGGCCGCGGCGACGGTCGCCGAGTCCCGGCCCTCCTCCACCGCCCCCGCCGAACCCACCGAGGGCCAGTCCGATCCGGCCGCCGAACCCGAGGCGCGGGCCGCCGTACGATCCGCGTCGCGCGCGAATCCCGCCGTACGGCGGACTCCGCTGCCGGTGTTTCACGTGAAACATGCCGAGGACCGGCCCGTGGCCGCGCCCGTGTGGAGGACGGCCGGGCCGGCGCTGTCCTCGCGGACGGTGCGGAGTGTGGTCCTGCGCTGCTGAGCCGGCCGAGGCTCCGGAGCAGCGCAGTCCCCCCACACCCCCCTGATCACCGTGAGGTTCCGCCATGCCCATCGACGCGTACGCCGCCCTGAACGCCATGCTCCGTGCCGAAGTCACCCGGTTCACGCCGCCGGTGCGCCAGAGCACCGACCCGGCCGCGGCGCAGAAGACCGCGGGCTCGGCACCCGAGCCCGAGAGCGAACCCCAGCAGACGGCCCCCGCGGACTCCGCCGCGTAGAGATGGAGGGGCGCCGGTTCCCACGCCCTCGGCAACGGAGAGTGGTCACGTGAGGTTCGACCACGGGCACGGGAACCGGCGCCACGACCAGTCTGCGCCGGGCGGCCGTCCGGCCGCCTCGGGCAGAGGTACCGACCGGACCCGGCCGAAAGGACGGCTACTTGCGGTTGTAGAGCCGCATCGTGACGGGCCCGAAGACCAGGACCAGAAGTCCCGCCCACCCCAGTGACCAGGCGATCTCGGTGGCGGGCCACTGGCCCGCCATCAGACCGCGCACGGCGGTGGTGAGGTGGGTGACCGGGCTGTTGTTGACGAAGGCCTGCAGCCAGCCCGGCATCGTGCTCGGGTCCACGAAGATGTTGCTGAGGAACGTGAGCGGGAACAGCACCATCATGCTCACGCCCATGACGGACTTCTCGCTGCGGAGCAGCAGCCCGAACATCGTCCACACCCAGGAGAAGGCGAACGAGAAGACGATCAGCAGCGCCACTCCGGCCAGCACCCCCATGACCCCGCCCGCCGGGCGGAAGCCGAGGAGCAGGCCCACGGCCAGCATCACGGCGGACGCGATGGCGTAGCGCAGCATGTCGCCGAGCAGGTAGCCGACCATCGTCGACGGCCGCCAGATGGGCAGCGTGCGGAAGCGGTCGAAGACGCCCTTCTCGATGTCGGTGTTGACGGAGACGCCCGTGTACATCGTGATCATCACGATGGACATGACGAGGATGCCGGGCAGCAGGGTCTGGATGTACGTCCCCGGGGAGCCGGCCAGCGCACCGCCGAAGAGGTACGTGTACATCAGCACCATCATGATCGGGAAGGCGGTCACGTCGAAGAGCTGCTCGGGGACGTGCTTGATCTTCAGGACGGCCCGCCAGCCGAAGGTCAGCGAGGTCGAGAGCGCGCTCGGGCGCGGCGGGCGCCGGCCGGAGACCAGCAGTGCGGCGAGCTGGTCGGCGTGCGGGGCCACGAACTCCGTATCGGCCGTTCCGGCGGCCGTGGTGGCCGTCTCGTCGGTGGCGGGGACGCTCACGTCGTCACCCCCTTGTCGTCGGTGAGTGCGAGGAAGACCTCGTCGAGACTGGGCTGGCCGAGGGCGAAGGTGTCGACCACGATCCCGGCCCGGGCCAGTTCGGCCAGGGCGGCCGCGGCGGACCGGGCGTCGTCGACGCGGGCGGTCAGCGCGACGGGATCCGGGTCGGGCAGGACGGACTCGTCGAGTACGGCGGCCAGCAGGCGCACGGCTTCGGCCCGCTGGGCCGGGTCGCGCAGCCGGACGTGCACGCTGCCCGAGCCGACGGAGGCCTTCAGCTCGCCCTTGGTGCCCTCGGCGATCACCTTGCCGTGGTCGATGACGGCGATCCGGGAGGCCAGGTGGTCGGCCTCGTCGAGGTACTGGGTGGTGAGCAGCACGGTGGTGCCCTGCGCGACGACGGCGCGGACGATCTCCCAGACCTGGTTGCGGCTGCGCGGGTCGAGGCCGGTGGTCGGCTCGTCGAGGAAGAGCAGGTCGGGGGTGTTGAGGATGGAGGCGGCGATGTCGATGCGCCGCCGCATGCCGCCGGAGTACTGCTTGACCTGGCGGCCGGCCGCGGCCGAGAGCCCGAAGGCCTCCAGGAGCTGGGCGGCGCGCTCCCGGGAGGCGGGCCGGGAGTGCCCGAGCAGCCGCGCGAGCAGCACCAGGTTCTCGGTGCCGGTCAGGTCCTCGTCGACCGAGGCGTACTGGCCGGTGAGGCTGACCCGGCCGCGCACGGCGTCCGCCTCGCGGGTGACGTCCTTGCCGAAGACGCGGGCCTCCCCGCCGTCCGGGCGCAGCAGGGTGGCCAGCATCTTCACCACGGTGGTCTTGCCGGCCCCGTTGGGGCCGAGCAGCCCGTAGACGGTTCCCGCCGACACGGTCAGGTCGACCCCGTCGACGGCCCGGGTCTCCCCGAACACCTTGACGAGGCCGGCTGTCTCGATGGCATGGCCGGCGGAACCCGTGGGACTCAGTCCTCGCGCGTGTAGTAGCGGTAGAACGCGGCGGCACCGACGCCGATGCCGACGAAGAGACCGATGACGGTCGCCCTGAGGACGCTGGAGTTGGTCAGGCTGTGCAGGTAGCCCGCCGCGACGCCCGTGAAGACTCCGTACGCGGCGGCGTGGAGCTCGCGCTTGAGGCGCGGCCCGACCCGGTTCAGGGCGAACATGATGCCGGCGAAGATCGCGCCGCACAGGATGCCGTAGAAGACGTTGCCCGCGTCCACCGGGCCCATCTGGCGCTTGATGAAAGCGGCCCAGACCCCGTAGACGAGTCCGGCGAGCAGGGCCCGTGTGAGGGCGTTCCTGGCGGTGTGGTCGTTGGCCGTCGCGGTCGGACGGAAGTGGTGCCGCCGGGAGGCGGTGGGTGCCGCATGTGCCATGACGGGCTCCTCTCTCCCATCATCCAGGGCACACCCGCCGCCCCCGACCGGCAAGTGGATCAACCGCGCGGACGGGCCGGGCGGACGGGCCGGGCGGGTCAGGCGGGGCGCACCGCCACCGCGTCGATCTCGAAGAGCATGCCGGGCAGGGCCAGTGCGGCCACTCCGATCAGGGTCTGCGCGGGCAGTTCGGTGTCCCAGGTGGCGTGCAGTTCCTTGAGGAGGACGGCCAGCTTGTCCTCGTCGTGGCCGACGACGTACGTGCCGATGCGGACCACGTCGGCGGGGCCGAGGCCGGCGGCGGCCAGTGCCGTGCGCAGGTTGGCGAAGGCCTGCGCGACCTGGTCGGCGAACTCCCCGGAGACCACGTGCCCGTTCTCGTCGGAGCCGTACTGGCCGGCTATGAACACCTGCTCGCCGGGGGCGGACACGATGTGGCTGTAGCCGTAGGCGGTCGGGGTGTGGAGTCCTGCGGGGTTGATGATGCTGCGCGTCATGCCGAGCTCCCTGGTTCCGTTTCCGTTTCCGTTTCCGTACGTGTGGTGCGACGCGGTGCGCTTCGTTGCGATGCGGTGCGGCCCGGCGCGGCTACTGCGCGGCGAGCCAGGCGCGGAGCCGCTCGGGGGCCTCGGGGGCCTGCCGTTCGGCCTGCCGCCGGACCTCGTCGAGGTCCTGGGCCGCCAGGGCCTCGCGCCAGGCCAGTTCGGCACGGCCCATGGCGTGCGCGATGGCGCAGGCGGGGGCGCCGGCCGCCGCACCCCGGTCCAGCCCCCCGGGCCCCTGCTGCCGGATCTCCGTGCACCGGAAGGCCTCCTCGGGACCCTCGACGGCGGCGACCACGTCCATGAGCGAGATCTCGGCGAGCGGACGGGCCAGCCGGAAGCCGCCGCGGGGGCCGGGGGCGGAGGTGACGATGCCCGCCCGGGCCAGCGCCTGGAGCTGCTTGTTCAGGTAGGCCGCGGGCAGGTCGTGCCACGCGGCCAGGCGGGCCGCCGACACGGCCCGGTCCGGCCCGCTCCACGCCAGGTTGACGCAGCTGTGCAGCGCCCACTCGACGCCCTCGCTCATCCTCATAACCTGGATATTAAATGTCCAGGATCTCGGCCGCAAGGGTGCCGCGCCACCCGCCCGCAGCAATACCGCTCGCGCCCGGTACCGCCGCGGCATTCCCTGGTGACGTGCGCACCATCCTGTCGGCGGTACTGATCGCGCTCGTGGCCCTGCTGGTGCCCGCGAGCGCCGTCGCGTACTGGGCCGACCGCGATCTGGGCAACGCCGACCGCTACACCGCCGCCATGTCCCCGCTCGCCGAGGACCCCGCCGTCCAGGGCGTCGTCGTCACCCAGGCCACCCGCGCCCTCGCCGGGCAGATCGACGCGGGCCCCTTCCAGAGCGGGGTCGACGCCCTGCTCGGCGAGGCGCTGCGCTCCTTCGCCGGCACCGAGGCCTACCGGACCGCGTGGGACGCGGCCAACCGGGCCGCCCACGCCGCCTTCCTCGAGGCGCTCACCACCGGCCACGGCGACGCCGTCACCATCGACCTGGCACCCGTCATCGCCCAGGTCAAGGAGGAACTCGTCGCCGACGGCGTGCCGTTCGCCGACCGCATCCCGGTGACGCACGTATCCGTCAAGGTCATGGAGTACGACAACCTCGGCGCGCTCCGGAAGGGCTTCCGCATGCTCCAGATCGCGGGCGTCTGGCTCCCCGTGCTCACCGTGGTGCTGGCCGCCGCGGCCATCGCCGTCGCCGTGCGCCGCCGGCGGGCCGTGATCGCCACCGGGCTCGGACTCGCGGTCGGGGCGGCCCTGCTGTGGATCGCCGTGGACCTCTGCCGCCGGCTCACCCTGGACGATCTGCCGGCCGACATCGACCGGCAGGCCGCCGGCGCGGTGTACGACGCCCTCACCGCGTTCCTGCGCACCACCGCCTGGGTAGTGCTGGCGGTCGGGCTCGCCGCCGCGCTGGGCGCCTGGGTGACCGGCCGGCTACGCCGCACCCCATAAGCTCGGAAGGTACCCAACGTACGCAGAACCACGCAGAAGAGCCCAGAAGAACCGATTCTCGAGCGGCGGCACGGAAGCGGAATGAGCACCGAACGCACCGAACACATATCGTCCGGGCGAGGCCGGCCCCATCCACTGGCCCCACCCGCCTGGCTGCTGGGCGGACTGCGGCCGAGCTCCGCACCGATCCCGTGGGCCGCCGCGGCACGCGCGGCGATCGCGCTGTCCGTCCCGCTCGCCGTCGGATTCGCCCTCGACGAGCCCGAGTACGGCGCGCTCGTCTCCATGGGCGCCCTGTCCGGGGTCATCGGCGACACCGCCGACGCCTACCGGATGCGCGTCCTCAACATCGCCGTACCGCAGCTCTTCGGCGCCGTGGGCGTCACGCTGGGCACCCTGGTCTTCGGCCACGGCTGGCTGGCCGTCGGCGCCCTCACCCTCGTCGCCCTGGTCTCCGGAATGATCTCCTCGATCGGCACGGTCGCCTCCGTCTCCGGGCTGCTGCTCCTGCTCAACGCCGTGATCGGCGCCGGACTGCCGCTGCCGCAGCCCTGGTGGACGGCCCCCCTGCTGCTGACCGCCGGCGGACTGTTCGTGCTCGTGCTCAGCCTGCTGGGCTGGCCGCTGCGCGGCCGCCTCCCCGAGCGCACGGCCGTCGCCACCACCTACCGGGCGCTCGCGGACTCGCTCGAGGCGGCCGGCGGTCCCGCCGCCGTCTACGACGAGCGCCGCCGGCAGGTCACCCAGGCCCTGAACCAGGCCTACGACCTGGTCCTGGGCCGACGGGCCCGGGTGCACGGGCGCAGCCCCTCCCTGGTGCGGATGCTGGCCCAGCTCAATGTGGTGATCCCGCTCGTGGAGGCCGCCCCCGCCGCTCACCTGCGCGGCCGCCCGCTGCCGCCCGAGGTCCCGGCGGCCGTACGGGACCTGGCCGACGCCGTCGAAGAGGGCCGCACCGGAACCCCCGTACTCGACCTGCCCCCGCCGCACACCCCCGCCGAGCGGGCCGTCGACTCGGCCCTGCGGCACGCCGCGGACGTCGTGTACCTCGCCGAACCGGACCTGCACAACGTCGACGACCGGCTCGGCCGGCCCGCCGCCCTGCGGGTCCGGGTCCGGCGCACGGTGCGCGACGTGATGCTCTCCGGGGCCTCCTGGCGGTACGGACTGCGGCTCGCGCTGTGCATCGGGCTCGCCCAGTCGCTCGTCTCGCTGGTCGAGGTCGAGCGCTCGTACTGGGTCGCGCTGACCGTCACCTTCGTCCTCAAGCCCGACTTCGGCTCGGTGTTCTCGCGGGCCGTACTGCGCGCGCTGGGCACCGCGGTCGGGCTGGTGGTCGCCGCCGCGGTGCTGGCCGAGGTGCCGCGCGGCTGGTGGGACGTACCGGTGATGGTGGTGCTCGCCGCGCTGATCCCCGCCTTCTCCGCCAAGGGGTACGCCTTCCAGACCGCCGCGATCACCCCGGTGATCCTGCTGCTCTCGGACCAGCTCAACCACCAGGGCTTCGACCTGATCCGGCCACGCCTGCTGGACAGTCTGATCGGCTGCGCCATCGTCCTCGTCGCGGGCTACCTGCTGTGGCCCGAGAGCTGGCACGCCCGGATCGGGGACCGGCTCGCCGACACCGTCTACGACGCGGCCCGCTACCTCGAACGAGCCTTCGCCCCGGCCCCCGACGAGGCCGCGCTCGCCGAGGCGCGCACCATCCGCGTCCAGGCCAGGCGGCGGATCTACCGGGACCTGTCGGGCGTCCGCAGCGAGTTCCAGCGCGCCCTGACCGAGCCGCCGCCGACGGGGGCCCGGGCCGCCGCCTGGTGGCCGCTGGTGGTGGCCGTCGAACGCATCGTGGACGCGACCACCGCCGCCCGCGTCCGCGTCAACCACGGGGCCGCGCCGCCGTCGCCGGACGAGGTCGAGTCCCTCGCGCGCCAGCTGCGCGAACTGGCCGAACGGGTGCGCAGCAGCACCACCCCGGTACGGGCCGAGGCGGAGCCCGGGGGCGGGGAGTCGAGCGTCCTGGCCCCGGTCCGCCAGGAGGTCGCCGCGGCCCGCGCCCTCGCCCGGCCCTGACGGGCCGCGGCTCTCTCGCCTCTCTCCCTCCGGGAGACCGGTCGCCCGGATGGCCCCGTGCCCGGGCCTCCGGGGCGGCGGCGGGAGAGCATCGGTACATGCACCGCGCCCCGGCCGTGATGGTCCTCGCCGCCGCCCTGGCGGCCCTGGCCGGGTGCGCCGACGCCGAGGGGCTGAAGAGCCAGGGCGACCTGGGCACCGTGCGCGCCCCGAAGAGCCTGTGGAAGGACCTGCGCCCCGCCCCGCCCGACCCCGACCAGAAGCCGGGAACGGCCGCCGTGGTGCCCGGGCTGCCCAAGGCCTCTGGGACCGGCATGCGGGGCGTGGACGCGCTGGACGTCGTACGCGCCGACATCACCTCCGCCATCGCGCAGGACGGCGGGACGGGCCGGCTCGTCGACCCCCGGGCCGTGCAGCGGCTCGCGCTCTGCACCGACGCCCCGGGCGGCGGCCCCGACTGCCCGGTGCGCCCCGGCGTACTGCACGACCTGACGGGCAACGGCCGGGAGGAGCTGATCACCGCCCTGGACATCGACGGCCGGCTCAGCGAACTGCGCGTCTACACCGTCCAGGACGACGGCTCCATCGCCCGGGTGCTGGCCCGCCGGGCGGTGCTGGAGGGCGTGGAGGTCGCCGCCGAGCACCTGGCGGTGCGCGAGCCCACCTCGAACCCGAAGTACGTGGCGGTCTCCGACTACGAGTGGGACCCCAAGGCCGGGGTCATGAACCTCGCGCAGCTGACCCTCGACGACTGCCCGGCCCTGACGGACCTTCCGCTGAGCGAGGACGGGTCGCGATGCGCGCGCTGAGCAGCCTGCGCTGGAAGATCGCCCTGACCACCACGGCCGTGTGCTGCATGGTCGCCGCCGCCCTCGGGATCCTGGTGCACAACGTCGTCGCCCGGCAGATCGTCGGAGAGGTCCGCGCGAAGGCGGAGGCGGACCTCGACCACGCCCTCGGCCACTACGAGTACGGCACCTCCCACGGCGACGTGGACATCGCCCTGGACCCGCCCGGCCTGCCGGAGCCGCTGCGCGCACTGGTCGCCCGCGGGGACACCGGCAGCATGGTCGGCCGGCGCGGGGACGAGCCGGTGATGTGGGCGGCCGGTCCCGCCGACGAGCACGCCCTCGCGATCTGGGTCCCGTTCGGCAACACCCGCGACCGGCTGCGGGACGTCGACACGGCGATCCTGGCCTCCGCCGCCCTCGCCGCCGGGGTGGTCGCGCTGGCCGGCCTCTTCCTCGCCGGCCGGATCAGCCGGCGGCTGGCCACCACGGCCGCCGTGGCCCGCCGGATCAGCTCCGGGGACCTGGACGCGCGGGTGGGCTTCCCGGCCGACGGCGACGGAGTGGACGACGGCGACGGCGACGGCGGGGAGGGCGACGGCCGGCGTCCGGCCCGCTCCCGGGACGAGGTGCGGGACGTGGCGCAGGCCCTCGACTCGATGGCCGGCTCGCTCCAGGACCGGCTGGAGGCGGAGAAGCGGTTCACCGCGGACGTCGCGCACGAACTGCGCACCCCGCTCACGGGCTCGCTGGCCGCGGCGGCGCTGCTGCCGGAGGGCCGCCCCAAGGAGATGATCAACGACCGGCTCAGGGCCCTGCACCTGCTCACCGAGGACCTGCTGGAGATCTCCCGGCTGGACTCGGGCGTCGAACGCGCCGAACTGGCGCGGGTGGAGCTGGGCCGGGCGGTGCGGCGGGCGGTCACCGGCAGCGGGCGGGAGGCGACCGTACGGGTCCTGCGGGACACGGTGGTGCTCACCGACCGGCGCCGCCTGGACCGGATCCTGGCCAACCTGCTGGTCAACTCCCACAAGCACGGCCGGCCGCCGGTCGAAGTGACCGTGGAGGGCCCGGTGGTGGTGGTCCGCGACCACGGCCCCGGCTATCCGCCCGAGCTGATCGAGCACGGCCCGAAGCGGTTCCGCACCGGGGACCCCGGGCGCGGGCGGGGCCACGGGCTGGGGCTGACGATCGTGGTCGGCCAGGCGGCCGTGCTGGAGATCGCGCTCACTTTCTCCAACGCCCCCGACGGGGGCGCGGTGACCACCCTCAGGCTGCCGGTCGGACGGCTGCCCGAGGCGGGCTGAGGGTGGTCACCGGTCGGCTCAGACGCCGATGTTCTTGCCGTCCTTGCGCCAGACCGAGACGACGGCCGGGCGGACGATCTTGCCGGGGCCGTCGGGCCACACGGACTGCGGCTTCTCGACGGACGCGCCGTCCAGCTCGCCCGGGTGCTGCACGGCCACCAGGACGCGCTTGTCCTGGATGATCGGGCCGCAGGTCTCGGCGCCGCGCGGAACGGTCAGGAACTGCTTCAGCTCACCGCGGCGGTCACCGGCCGTCGCGACGCCGAACAGGCCGTCGTGGGAGCCGAGCTGGTTGCCGTCGGTGGAGATCCACAGGTTGCCGTGCGGGTCGAAGGCCACGTTGTCCGGGCAGGAGATCGGGCTGACCTTCTCCTTCGGGAAGCCCGCGAAGTAGGTCGCCGGGTCGTTCGGGTCACCGGCGACCAGGAACAGCCGCCAGGCGAAGCCGTCGCCGGCCGGGTCGTCGAAGTTCTCGGCGAGCTCCAGGATCTGGCCGTGCTTGTTCAGGTTGCGCGGGTTGGCCTCGGTGGCGCCTTCCTTGCCGGCCTTGCCGCGGTCGGTGTTGTTGGTCAGCGCGACGTAGACGCGGCCGGTGCGCGGGGAGGGCTCGACGTCCTCGGGGCGGTCCATCTTCGTGGCGCCCGCCTTGTCGGCGGCCTGGCGCGTGAAGACGTACACCTCCTCGGCGGTCATGCCCTCGACGTGCGAGACGTTGCCGGTGGCGAGCTTGATCCAGACGCCGGAGCCGTCGAACTCGCCGTCGGAGGGGAGCTTGCCGGAGCCGTCGAGCTCGGCGGCCGGGGTGTCGCCGGTCAGCTTGGCGACGTAGAGGGTGCCCTCGTCGAGCAGCGTGAGGTTGTGCTCCTTCGCCGCGCGCGAGTTGCCCTTCTTCATCTGCTTCGACGAGACGAACTTGTAGAAGTAGTCGAAGCGCTCGTCGTCGCCCATGTACACGACCGGGCGGCCGTCCTCGGTCAGGCGGGGCTGCGCGGCCTCGTGCTTGAAGCGGCCGAGCGCGGTGCGCTTGCGCGGGACGGAGTCGGGGTCGTACGGGTCCAGCTCGACGACCCAGCCGAAGCGGTGCGACTCGTTGGGCTCCTGGGCCACGTCGAAGCGCTTGTCGAAGCGCTCCCACTTGCGCTCGGTGGCGCCGGTGGTCATGCCGTAGCGCTTCAGGCGGGCGGCCTGGACGGCGTCGGTGACCTGGCCGGCGTTGGCGAAGTACTGGTTGAAGTTCTCCTCGCCGTGGAGGGTGGTGCCCCACGGGGTGGTGCCGCCGGCGCAGTTGTTGAGGGTGCCGAACACCTTGGTGCCGGAGGGGTCGACCGAGGTCTTCAGCAGGGCGCCGCCCGCGGCCGGGCCGGTCATCCGGAACTCGCTGGTGGTGGTCAGGCGGCGGTTCAGCTGGTGGCGGGAGACGGCCGTCAGCTTGCCGCTGCGGTGGTCCTCCTGGACGACGACCACGGACAGGCCGTGCGCGGCCCAGGCGATCTCGACCTGCTCGCGGGTCGGGTTGGCCGGGTCGTACGCCTTGAACATGAGGTGCTCGTCGGTGTACTCGTGGTTGGCCACGAGGAGCTGCCGGCGCTCGTACTTGTCGCCGAGCGGGAGCAGGCTCAGGAAGTCGTTGTTGTAGCCGAACTGACCGGCCTGCGCGGCGGCGGTCTGCTTGTCGGCGTTGAAGCCCGGGGCACCCTTGATGATCGGGTCGCCCCAGCGTATGACCACGTTCTGCTCGTGGCCCTCGGGGATGGTGACCTGGTCGGCGGTGTTCGGCGCGACGGACTTGAAGCGCAGGCCGCGGGCGGCCTCGCCGCCCTTGCCCGCACCGGCGGCTCCGGCCTCGCCGGCCGGGGTGGCGTTGGCGGACTGGCCGGGGCCGCTGAGGGTGATCGCGGTGCCGGCGGCGGTGGCGACCGTCACGACGGCGGCGGTCCGCAGCATCGAGCGGCGGGAGTACGCGCGGGCTATGACATCGCCGGCGTACTCGTTGTCGCTGGTGTTGGGCACCTCGTGGAAGCATGCGTCGCCACAGCGGTAGCGGCAGGTGAGGGCGGAACGGCCGCCCCCATGCGGGTTGCCGATGAGCGGCAGGAGCTTGCGCACGAGTGTCCTCCGAGTAGCTGCGTGGGCGCCGACAACGTGTCGGAACAATCCAGCGGTGAGGCTAGGCCCGGGTGGCGCCGAGGCGGCGGCGCGCGGATGAACGATCGGTGAACCCGGCACGTCGGGGCGGGAGTTCGGGCGGAGGATGCGCGTGACTGGGAGCCGGACGCCACGAAAGGCGCCCCTCACGAAGATCCAGCCAGGCGGCCGATAACCTTACGTGTCCACTCTGGGCAGGGATCATCCGCGCAGCACGGACAAATGACGCACGCATCTCATGCGAAAGGCCTGGCCCATGGGTATTCGGAGCTTGTTGCGCAAGGTGTTCGGACGGTCTGCGGAACCGGTACCGGAATCGTCGGGCACGCCCTCGGCGGCCCTCCCGAGCCAGTCGGAACGCACTCCCCTGGACGCGGCGGCCGAGCTGGTCGCCGCCTCCTTCGACAACCCCACCGTGCCGCCGCAGTCCGCACCGCGGGACCGCGAGCCGGGCACGGTCCTGACGGCTCCGGCCCCGGACCCGTCCCCGGTCGCGGACCCCACCGTCCCGGAGGCACGCCGCCCGTCGCCTCCGGCGGTTCAGCAGTCGGAGCCGGTGACCGTCGAGGCGGAGCCTGTGGCGGAGGCCGCGCCGGTGGCCGAGGCTGAGGCTGAGCCGGTGGCCGAGGCTGAGCCGGTGGTTAAGGCCGAGGCCGAACCCGTCGCGGATGCCGAGCCGGTGGCCGCGAAGGCCGAGGCCGAACCCGTCGCGGATGCCGAGCCGGTGGCCGTCGCCGCTGAAGCGGAGCCCGTGGCCGAACCCGTCGCGGAGCCTGTGGCCGCCGAGGTCGTGCCCGAGCCCGTCGCCGAAGCGGAGCCTGTGGCCGCCGAGGTCGTGCCCGAGCCCGTCGCCGAAGCGGAGCCTGTGGCCGCCGAGGTCGTGCCCGAGCCCGTCGCCGAGCCCGTCGCGGTCGAGGCCGAGGTCGTCGCCGCGGAGGCCGAGGTCGTCGCCGAGCCCGTCGTGGTCGAGGCCGTCGCGGAAGCCGAGCCCCTGGCCGTCGAGGCCGAGGTCGAGGCCGAGGTCGGCGGGCCCGCGTACGCCGCCGCCGTGGTGCGGCGGCGGGCGCCCGGGGTGGCCGGGGCGTACAAGGCGGCCGGGCAGGTGCTCCGGAGCAAGGGCAAGGCCGGGGCGCGCGCCAAGGTGTACCTCGTCCTGGACCGGTCCGGATCCATGCGCGGCTTCTACAAGGACGGCAGCGCCCAGTACCTCGCCGACCACGCCCTCGCCCTCGCCGCGCACCTCGACGAGGAGGCCACCGTGCACACGGTGTTCTTCTCCACCGAGCTCGACGGCACCGCCGACCTCGCCCTCGACGGCCACGACGAGGCCTGGGTCGAGGCCCGCCACGCCGAGCTCGGCCGGATGGGCCGCACCAGCTACCACGTGGCCGTAGAGGCCGTCGTCGAGCGCTACCAGAAGGACGGCGGCGAGGGCCCGGCCCTGGTCGTCTTCCAGACCGACGGCGCCCCGGACAACCGGCAGCCCGCCAAGGCCGCCCTGACCGAGGCCGCCGCCACCGCCCCCGGCCTGCACTGGCAGTTCGTCGCGTTCGGCGACCACGACAACAAGGCCTTCGACTTCCTGCGCAAGCTGGACGCCGAGAACGCCGGCTTCTTCCACGCCGGCCCCGCCCCGCGCGAACTGACCTCCGCCGCCCTCCTCAAGGGCATCCTGGAGCGTTTCTAGCCGGAACGAGCCGAAGGGCCCGGGATCAGCCGATCCCGGGCCCTTCGTCACACCTGGTCCAACTACCGTGCGGCGTCCGGGTGGACGGCCTCGGCGATCGGCTTGGCGTCGGCCGCCTTGGTCTCCACGGGCTTGCGCAGCGCGATGTTCAGCTCGCGCAGGCGGGCCTCCTCCAGCACCGTCGGCGCGCCCATCATCAGGTCCTGCGCGTTGCCGTTCAGCGGGAAGGCGATGGTCTCGCGGATGTTCGGCTCGTCGGCCAGCAGCATCACGATGCGGTCCACGCCCGGGGCGATGCCGCCGTGCGGCGGGGCGCCGAGCCGGAAGGCGCGCAGCATGCCGGCGAACTCGCGCTCGACGGTCTCGGCCTCGTAGCCCGCGATCTCGAAGGCCTTCAGCATGACCTCGGGCTCGTGGTTGCGGATGGCGCCGGAGGACAGCTCGATGCCGTTGCAGACGATGTCGTACTGCCACGCCAGGATGTCCAGCGGGTCCTTCTCCTCGAGGTCCTTCATCCCGCCCTGCGGCATGGAGAAGGGGTTGTGGGAGAAGTCGATCTTGCCGGTCTCCTCGTCCTTCTCGTACATCGGGAAGTCGACGATCCAGCAGAAGCGGAAGACGTTCTCCTCGAACTGCCCGGCACGCTTGGCGGCCTCGACGCGGACGCCGGACATGATCTTGGAGACCTCGTCGAACTCGCCCGCGCCGAAGAACACCGCGTGGCCGGCGGCCAGCCCCAGGCGCTCGGTGAGGACCTTGATGTTCTCCTCGGTGAGGAACTTGGCGATCGGGCCGGTCAGGGCACCGTCCTCGCCGACGCGGACCCAGGCCAGGCCCTTGGCGCCGAGCGAGATCGCGTACTCGCCGAGGCCGTCGAAGAACTTGCGCGGCTGCGCGGCGGTGTCCGGGACGGCCAGGGCGCGCACGTGCTTGCCGGCGAACGCCTTGAACTCCGAGTCCTCGAACACGTCGGTGATGTCGACGAGTTCCAGCTTGGCGCGCAGGTCGGGCTTGTCGTTGCCGTACTTCAGCATCGACTCGCGGAACGGGATGCGCGGGAAGGGGGAGGTGACCTCGCGGCCGCCGCCGAACTCGGTGAAGAGCTCGGTCATCAGGCGCTCGATCGGCTGGAAGACGTCCTCCTGCTCGACGAAGGACATCTCCACGTCGAGCTGGTAGAACTCGCCCGGCGAGCGGTCGGCGCGGGCGTCCTCGTCGCGGAAGCAGGGCGCGATCTGGAAGTACCGGTCGAAGCCGGAGATCATCAGCAGCTGCTTGAACTGCTGCGGCGCCTGCGGCAGGGCGTAGAACTTGCCCGGGTTCAGACGGGACGGGACGACGAAGTCGCGGGCGCCCTCGGGGGAGGTCGCGGTGAGGATCGGCGTCGCCATCTCGTTGAAGCCGAGGGCCACCATCTTGTGGCGGATCGCGGCGATGACCGCCGAGCGCAGCATGATGTTGCGGTGCATGCGCTCGCGGCGCAGGTCGAGGAAGCGGTACTCCAGGCGCCGCTCCTCGTTCACCCCGTCGTCGGTGTTGATGGTGAAGGGCAGCGGGGCGGCCGCGCCGAGCACCTCGACCTCGACGGCCTCGATCTCGATCTCGCCGGTGGGCAGCTCGGGGTTGATGTTCTCGGCGCCGCGGGAGACGACTTTGCCGTCGACCCGGACCACGGTCTCCTTGGAGAGCTTGTCCAAGGCCGCGGCGGCGGCGGTGCCGGGACGGGCCACGAGCTGCGTGATGCCGTAGTGGTCACGCAGATCGATGAAGAGGATGCCGCCCAGGTCTCGACGGTTGTGCAGCCAGCCGCTCAGCCGGACGTCGGCGTTGACGTCAGAGGCGCGGAGCTCGCCGCAGGTGTGGGACCTGTACCGATGCATCAGTCATCCAGTTCTTCGCGATACCAGGGTGGATTCAACCCTCACAAGGTTACCGTCCGGGCGGGGGGCCGGTCGGGCACGCCCGCCGGGCCCCCGGCACGCGCCCGGCGCACCGGGGCGAACAGGCACGTGGGACGGATGACCTGTAAAGATGACCGGGTGCGCACCGAGGACGTCCTGGCCGCCATCGCGACCGGTCTGTGGCGATGGGACAACGCCTCCGGGACGGTCACCCTCGACGGCGAGGCCGCCCGGCTCCTCGGGCTGCCCGCGGAGCCGGTGGCGCTGCCGGAGGTCACCGTGCGGTCGCGGTTCCACCCGGTGGACTGGAACGAGATCAACGGCATCGTCACGCTGGCCGTCGCCGAGGGCACGCTCGCCGAGGCCCGGCTGCGGATCATGGACGAGGACGGGCGGGTCCTGCGGACCGTGCGCAGCCGCTCCAAACCGGTGGAGAACCGGACCGCCGAGGGCCGCGTCGACTACGAGCTGATCGGCACCATCCAGGAGATCGCCGAGCCGCAGCCCGGCACCACCGCCGTGCACACCCCGATCACCGGCGACTGGCGGCGCTCCCGCGAGGCCTTCCTGCTGGACGCGGGCCGCGCGCTGGCCGAGGCCCGCTCCACCGCGGAGGTGCTGCGGGTCGCCGCCTCCCTGTCCATGCCCGGCTTCAGCCCCGACGGACTGGCCGTCTTCGGCGTGGCCGGCGAGCGGCTGTCGATCATCGGGCACCACGGGCACGACGTCGGGGACGAGGCCCCCTTCGCGGACATGCGGCTGGACACCGACTACCCGGCCGCCGAGGTGGTCCGTACCGGGCGGGCGATCTACCTGCCCAGCCCGGAGGAGTACAAACGGCGCTTCCCGGCCACCTGGCCGCTCGCCCAGCGCTTCGGACGGGTGTCCTGGGCCTTCCTGCCCCTGATCGTCGCCGGACGCACCATGGGCGCCTGGATGGCCGCCTTCAAGCACCCGGTGTCCTTCTCGCCCGACGAGCGGTCGGTCCTGACCACCGTGGCCCGGATGCTCGCCCAGGCCCTCCAGCGCGCCGGGGTGGCCGAATCCGAGCGGGAACTCACCACCGGCCTCCAGCGGTCGATGATGCCGCAGCTCGGCCCCGAGATCCCGGGCATGCAGATCGCCGCGCGGTACGTCCCGACCGGCGGCGGGCTCCAGGTCGGCGGCGACTGGTACGACATGATCCCGCTGCCCTCGGGACGGTTCGCGCTGGTCATCGGCGATGTCCAGGGCCACGACGTGCGCGCCGCCGGGCTGATGGGCCAGCTGCGGATCGCGGTGCGGGCATACGCCTCGGAGGGCCACCGGCCCGACGCGGTGCTCTCCCGCGCCTCCCGCTTCCTCGCCGGGCTGGGCTCCCCGCAGGATGCCGACGGGGACGAGGACCCGGACTTCCAGAGCCCCCGGTTCGCGACCTGCCTGTACGTGGAGTGCGATCCGCGGACCGGCCTGCTGGAGGTGGCCCGCGCCGGCCACCCCGACCCCGCGATCCGGATGCCCGACGGCACCGTCCTGATGCGGCCCACTGCGGGCGGGCTCCCGCTCGGCATCGTCCCCGACACCGACTACCCGACGACCCGGTTCACCCTGGAGCCGGGCGAGACGATGATGCTGTGCACCGACGGGCTCATCGAGACCGGCGGCCACGACCTCGACACCGGCTGGGCGCGGCTGCGCGCGATCCTGGAGTCCGACACGCACGGGTCGGAGTCCCTGGAGAAGCTCGCCGACCTGCTGGTCCAAGCCGTGCACGGGCCGTCCTCGCACCACACCACCGGCCCGCTGGCCGACCGCCGCGAGGACGACATAGCCGTCGTCCTGCTGTGCCGCGAGGGCGAGGGCTGCGGCTGCGGCGCCGCACCGCGGCCCCCGGTCCGCCCGTCCCGGCGCACGATGCTGACCGTGGCCCAGGCCGAACCGGAACGGATCGCGGGCGCCCGGCGGCAGATCCGGGAGCTGCTGCACGACTGGGCCGACGAGGAGCAGGTGGACTCGGCGGTGCTGATGGTCTCCGAGATGGTGACGAACGTGCTCATGCACACCGACGGCGACGCCCTGCTGGTCGCCGAGGCCGTGGGCGAGCTGGGCGAACGCCGGCTGCGCGTCGAGGTCGCGGACGGCAGCGACGAGCTCCCGCACAAGCGGCACCCGGGCGAGATGGCCTCCAGCGGCCGCGGGGTGCTGCTGACGGAGATGCTGGCCGACGCCTGGGGCGTGGACCCGCGCGGCGAGGGCAAGTCGATCTGGTTCGAGCTCTACGAGCGCTCGAAGCGGCCCGACTCCTGACGGGTTCGCGCCGCGGGCCTCTAGTCCCGTGCGTAGGAACCGAGGCCGACCAGGCAGTACACGTACTGGTTGATGACGGCGCCGTTGAGGGTGTAGCGGTGGGAGAAGGCGTACTGCGTCTTCGGATAGTCCTCGCAGCGGTCCATGTCGGAGGTCATCGGGATGCTTCCGATCACCCGGTAGTGCGCGTCGGCGGCCGAGCAGGGCACCTCCTCCACGTCGTCGACGCGCTGCGCCGTCGTCGAGTCGGGCAGGGTGCCGTTGAGGCAGGTGCCCTTGTCGTACGGGGTGGGGGCGGCCTCCTCCGTCGGCTCGGGGACCGGGGCCGGCTCGGCCGTGGCGGTGTAGCCGGGCGAGGCCGGGGCTCCGGAGGGGCTGTAGGAGGGGCTGTAGGACGACGAGTACGAGGGCTCGGGGCCGGATGACTCGCTCGCCGTCGCGGAGCCGGACGCCTTGCCGTCGCCGCTGTCGCCGGTGCCCGGCCCGACGAGGCTGACGAGCACGGCCGCGATGATCAAGCCCGCCACCAGGAAGCCCACGGACCCGCGCCTGCCGCCGCCGGCCCTGCGCGCCGGGACCGGAGCCGCGGCGAACGGGTTGCCGCCACCGGGCTGGGCCGGCATCTGCTGCGTCCGCGCCGCGAAGGGGTTGCCGCCGCCGGGCGGGGGCTGCGGTGACGGCGTCGGGGTCGGCGTCGCGAAGGGGTTGCCGTCCCCGGGCCGGGCCTGCGGTGACGGGGTCGGCGTCGGGGTCGGCGTCGCGAAGGGGTTGCCGCCGCCCGGCCGGGGCTGGGCGGCCGGCGTCGCGGGCGGGGGCGGGGCGGGCGCCGACACGCTGACCCGTACGGGCACCTCGTCGCTGCCGACCCGCACCCGGACCAGGTCGCCGTCCCGGGTGCCGGACGGGATGCGCAGACGGGCCGGCCCGGTCGGGAGCGTGACCGTGAGGATCACCCCGTGGGCCGCCTGCTGCGGAGTGATCGTTACGTCGACTTCATGCGACGACACCAACTGCTCCTCGGGGCCTGGGCGTGCCGGACGTACGGGTCTCCTCGGATTGTGGCTCGGCCACACCACCGGACGCAGCCGTTCCGTCAAGACGGCGGGACATGGCCGTGGTTGGATGACGGCGTGCCGACCCCCCTGCTGCCCGAGCCGGTGCGGCGATTCGCCGCCTGGTGCGCCGTGGTCCTCGTCGCGACCGCCGTGCTCGCCGTCGTCGTCTGGCTGTGCGGGGTGTTCCGTACGGTCGTCACCCCCCTGCTGCTCGCGGTGCTCGGCACGGCCCTGCTCGGGCCCGTGCACCGGCGGCTGGTCGGCATGAAGGTGAACCGCTCGCTCGCGGCGGCCCTGACCTGCCTCGCCGTGGTCGCCGTCGTCGGCGGGGCCTCGTACGTCGTCGTCCTCGCGCTGGTCGAGACCGGCGACCAGATCGTCGACGCTCTCCGGCGGGCCGGCCAGAGCCTCGCGGAGCACTTCGGGGCGGTCGGCACCTCGCTCGAGGACGTCGCGGAGAACTCCAAGGACCTGCTCGCGAAGTTCGGCGGCACGGCCGCCTCGGGCGTGGTCGCGGGGCTGAGCGTGGTGGGCACGATGATCGCCACGGCCCTGCTGGCCCTGGTGCTGATCTTCTTCTTCCTGCGCGACTCCGACCGGGCCGTGGGGACGCTGCGCTCGCTGGTCCCGACCCGTTCGGGCGACCTGATGGAGGCCATGGGGCGGCGCGCCTTCGAGGCCGTCGAGGGCTTCATGCGCGGCACCACCCTCGTGGCCCTGGTCGACGCGGTGCTGATCGGCGCGGGGCTGCTGGTGCTGGACGTACCGGGCGCATTGGGCCTGGCGGCCCTGGTGTTCGTGACCGCCTACATCCCGTACCTCGGCGCCTTCCTGTCGGGCGCGGTGGCGGTGCTCGTCGCCCTCGCCGACCGGGGCTGGATCATCGGCCTGTGGGCGCTCGGCCTGGTGCTGGCGGTGCAGATGATCGAGGGGTACGTGCTCCAGCCGATGGTGCAGAGCCGGACGGTGCAGATGCACCCGGCCGTGGTCATGCTGGCCATCACCGCGGGGGCGAGCGTCGCCGGGATCCTGGGGATGCTGCTCGCCGTCCCGCTGACCGCGGCCGCCTTCGGGGTGGTCTCGGAGCTGCGCGCCCGGTACGCGGAGCCGGCCGGGCCCGCGGAGCCGGCCTAGGCCAGGGCGGGCCGGTGTTCCTCCTTCAGGACGCCGTAGACGATCGAGTCGCGCCAGCCGCCCCAAGGGCACGTCGCAGCAAGCCCGCGCGCCGTGGGCAGGGGCTCGTCGCAAGTGCCCCGCACGCCCGGGCAAGGGCGCATCGCGGGAAGCCCGCGCGCCCGGCCGCGAAGGTGCGGCGGCCCGACAGGCCCGGCGCGCGAAGGCCCGGCGCGCGAAGGGCCCACCGCCCAAGGGGAGGCGGTGGGGCCGTCGGGTCCCGGGACGGGGCCTAGGAGTGCTGCTCCGCGGACTTGGTCCGCTCGCGGGCGGTGGTCGGGATGGTGCCGAGTCGGCCGGCCTGGAAGTCGTCGAAGGCCTGCTGGAGCTCGTGCCGGCTGTTCATGACGAACGGCCCGTAGTGCGCCATCGGTTCGCGGATCGGGCGCCCGCCGAGGAGGACCACCTCGAGGGCCGGGGCGTTGGAGTCCTGGGACTCGTCCGCCCGCACCGTGAGCGAGCCGCCCTCGCCGAAGACGGCCGTCTGCCCGGTGTGCAGCGGCCGGCGCTCCTCGCCGACCGAGCCGCGCCCGGCCAGGACGTACGCCAGGGCGTTGAAGTCCTCGCGCCACGGCAGGGTGATCTGCGCGCCCGGGGTGATGGTCGCGTGGATCATCGTGATCGGGGTGTGGGTGATGCCCGGGCCCGCGTTGCCGTCGAGCTCGCCCGCGATCACGCGGAGCAGGGAGCCGCCGTCCGGGGTGGTCAGCAGCTGCACCTGGCCGCCGCCGATGTCCTGGTAGCGCGGGGGCATCATCTTGTCGGACGCCGGGAGGTTGACCCACAGCTGGAGGCCGTGGAACAGCCCGCCGGACACGACGAGGGACTCCGGCGGGGCCTCGATGTGCAGCAGGCCCGCCCCGGCGGTCATCCACTGCGTGTCGCCGCCGTTGATGACTCCGCCGCCGCCGTTGCTGTCCTGGTGGACGAAGGTTCCGTCGATCAGGTAGGTGACGGTCTCGAAGCCGCGGTGCGGGTGCCACGGGGTGCCCTTGGGCTCGCCCGGGGCGTACTCCACCTCGCCCATCTGGTCCATCATGATGAACGGGTCGAGGTACTGGTAGTTGATCCCCGCGAACGCGCGGCGCACCGGGAATCCCTCGCCCTCGAACCCACCGGGAGCGGTGGTGACGGCCAGCACCTTGCGCGGGACGACCGCGGTCGGCTCGGCCACGCGCGGGAGCGTCAACGGGTTCTCAACAGTCACTGCGGGCATGGTCAGGACCTCCTTCTGCGTCGAGTTTAGTTGAAACTCGAACTTTCTGCCACACCCCACAGAACAGAGAAGGCCCCGGGGGCATTCCCCCGGGGCCTTCAGGTGCTCTGACCTGGCATCCAGCCGTCTGCGCGGCAATGGCGTCTAGCCATACATCCGGCGCATCGCGAAGTCGACCATCTGCTCGACGGCCTTCGCGTCGAAGACCATCCGGTGGTCGCCCTCCATGTCGAGGACGAAGCCGTAGCCGGTCGGCAGCAGGTCGATCACCTCGGCCCCGGTGATCACGAAGTACTTGGACTCCTTGCCCGCGTACCGGCGCAGCTCCTTGAGCGTGGTGAACATCGGGATGACCGGCTGCTGCGTGTTGTGCAGTGCCAGGAAGCCCGGGGTCTCGCCGCGCGGGCAGTAGACCTTCGAGGTGGCGAAGATCTGCTGGAAGTCCTCGGCGGACAGCGACCCGGTGGTGAAGGCCCGGACCGCGTCCGCGAGGGAGGGCGGGGACGGCTCCGGGTACAGCGGCGGCTGCTGCGCGTAGCCCTGCGGGGGCTGCTGCGGGGCGTACTGCTGCTGGGCGCCCGGGGTCTGGTCGTAGCCGTACATGGGGCGAAGCCTACCGAGGCGGAGGCCCGCCGGGCCGCCGAGTTCCGGCCAGCGGACCGCGGACCGCGTCCCGGGGTGCCGCGGGGCCGCCCAGGGCTCCGGAGCGGAGGACGGCCGGACCCCGCTCCAGTGATCGTCGAGCGCTTCCCGCTTGACCCTGGTCACAGTCGTCCCAGAAGGGTTGATTCTTATTACCGACGGGTAGCATCATGACGTTACCGATTGGTATGTACGAGGAACCTGTCTCCCCGAGCCTTAACGGAGCCGTCGCCATGGGGCACTACAAGTCGAATCTCCGCGACATCGAGTTCAACCTCTTCGAGGTGCTCGGCCGCGACAAGCTGTACGGCACCGGTCCGTTCGAGGAGATGGACACCGAGACCGCCAAGAGCGTCCTCTCCGAGCTCACCCGCCTCGCCGAGAACGAGCTGGCCGCCTCCTTCGAGGACGCCGACCGCAACCCGCCGGTCTTCGACCCGGCCACCAACACCGCGCCGGTCCCGGCCTCCTTCAAGAAGAGCTACGAAGCCTTCATGGACTCGGAGTACTGGCGCCTGGGCCTGCCCGAGGAGATCGGCGGCACCACCTCGCCCCGTTCACTCATATGGGCGTACGCGGAGCTGCTGCTCGGCTCGAACCCGGCCATCTGGATGTACTCCTCCGGCCCGGCCTTCGCCGGCATCCTCTTCGAAGAGGGCAACGAGGCGCAGAAGAAGGTCGCGCAGCTCGCCGTCGAGAAGCGCTGGGGCTCCACCATGGTCCTCACCGAGCCGGACGCCGGCTCGGACGTCGGCGCCGGCCGCACCAAGGCGATCCAGCAGGCCGACGGCTCCTGGCACATCGAGGGCGTGAAGCGGTTCATCACGTCCGGTGAGCACGACATGGAGGAGAACATCCTCCACTACGTCCTCGCCCGCCCCGAGGGCCACGGCCCGGGCACCAAGGGCCTGTCGCTCTTCCTCGTTCCGAAGTTCCACTTCGACTGGGAGACCGGCGAGCTGGGCGAGCGCAACGGCGTCTACGCCACGAACGTCGAGCACAAGATGGGCCTCAAGGCCTCCAACACGTGCGAGATGACCTTCGGCGACCAGCACCCCGCCAAGGGCTGGCTGATCGGCGACAAGCACGACGGCATCCGCCAGATGTTCATGATCATCGAGTTCGCCCGGATGATGGTCGGCACGAAGGCCATCGCCACCCTCTCCACCGGCTACCTCAACGCGCTGGAGTACGCCAAGGAGCGCGTGCAGGGCCCGGACCTGGCCAACTTCATGGACAAGACCGCGCCCAAGGTCACCATCACGCACCACCCCGACGTGCGCCGCTCGCTCATGACGCAGAAGGCGTACGCCGAGGGCATGCGCGCCCTCGTGCTGTACACCGCCTCCGTCCAGGACGCGATCCAGCTCAAGCAGTCCGCCGGCGAGGACGCCTCCGCCGAGATCGGCCTGAACGACCTGCTCCTGCCGATCGTCAAGGGCTACGGCTCGGAGAAGTCCTACGAGCAGCTCGCCCAGTCGCTGCAGACCTTCGGCGGTTCCGGTTACCTCCAGGAATACCCGATCGAGCAGTACATCCGGGACGCCAAGATCGACACCCTCTACGAGGGCACCACGGCGATCCAGGGCCAGGACTTCTTCTTCCGCAAGATCGTCCGCGACCAGGGCGCCTCCCTGAACGTCCTCTCCGAGACGATCAAGAAGTTCCTGGCCGAGGCCGTCGGCGGCGAGGAGCTGGCCGGCGCCCGCGACGCGCTCGCCAAGGCCGCCGTCGACCTCGAGGCCATCGTCGGCCAGATGATCGTCGACCTCACCGCCACCGGCGAGGACGTCAAGAACATCTACAAGGTCGGCCAGAACACCACCCGCCTGCTCATGGCCTCCGGCGACGTCGTCGTCGGATACCTGCTGCTCAAGGGCGCGGCCGTGGCCGCCGAGAAGCTCGCCACCGCCTCCGCCAAGGACGTGGCCTTCTACACCGGCAAGATCGCCGCCGCGAAGTTCTTCGCGTCGCAGGTCCTGCCCGGCGTCTCGGTCGCCCGCTCGCTCGCCGAGAGCGTCGACAACTCCCTGATGGAGCTCGACGAGGCCGCGTTCTAGCCGATCCCGCGCACCACCGGCCGGGTCCCCTTCCACGGGGGCCCGGCCGCTCGCTTACCAGCACGTTCTTCCGTTGTCGGTCGTTCATGGGACGCTCATACGTATGAGTCCACAGGAGCAGCACAGCAGGGGGTACTCCGTCCCGACCGGGCGGCCGTACGCCCTCAAGGAGCTGCAGGCGAGCCTGGGCAGCCTCGGCGACCACCTCCGCGAGCTGTACGACGGCGCGCACCCCGCCGAGTACGACGGCATCGCCGACGCGCTGTACGTGGCCTTCCAGACCGCCGCCGGCCTGGCCCCCGCCAAGAGCTACACCGGCTGCCCCGAACACCCCAACGGCGCCCTCGACCCCGAGGCCCCCGACGGCTGGGGCCGCTGCCTCATCTGCAACGACCGGCGCCGGCTCGGACGGCGGCTCCAGGGCGGCCGGCCCGCCGGCCCCGCGCCCGCGGCCGAGCAGCGGCGCCTCGGCTACCCCGTGCCGGAGGGCCCGTACACCCTCGAAACGCTCCGCGCCCACCTGCGCACGGTCGAGGACCAGCGCTTCCACCTCGCCCTGTCCTCGCCCGCGGAGGACTTCGTCCGCATCGCCGACGACCTGCACCGCGCCTTCATCGTCGCCCGCGAACTGTCCCGGCCGCGCAATGCCTCCGGATGCTCCGAACACCCCGGGGCACCCATCGACCCCGACGCGCCGCCCGGTGAGGGCTGTATCTTCTGCGCCGGACGCAAGAGACGCGCGCAGCGCTCCGCGCAGACCCCGGAGATGCTCCCGCGCATCCGCCGGGGCGAGCGCAGACAGCTGCAGCGCCGATTCGAGCGTCCGCCGGGCTGAGAACCGCCGGGACCGCAGATCACCCACCCCGCGGTCCCGGGTCCCTCGGCTATCCGCCGCAGTCCGGCCATGGCGTACACGACCGTCGTTAAGGTGAACCACATGAGCTCTCCCGCCCGCTTCGACCGCGGCCACACCGACGATCTGATGACCTTTTTGACGGCCAGTCCGTCGCCGTACCACGCCGTGGCCAACGCGGCCGAGCGGCTGGAGAAGGCAGGCTTCAGCCAGTTGTCGGAAACGGACGCCTGGGACGCGGGCACCGGGGGCAAGTTCGTGCTCCGCGGCGGCGCGCTCATCGCCTGGTTCGTCCCGGAGGGCGCGAGCGCCCACACCCCCTTCCGGATCATCGGCGCGCACACCGACTCCCCCAACCTGCGGGTCAAGCCGCTGCCGGACACCGGCTCCCAGGGCTGGCGGCAGATCGCCGTCGAGATCTACGGCGGGACCCTGCTCAACACCTGGCTCGACCGCGACCTCGGCCTGGCCGGGCGGCTGACCCTGCGCGACGGCTCCGAGCGCCTGGTGAACGTGGACCGCGCACTGCTGCGCGTACCCCAACTCGCCGTGCACCTCGACCGGTCGGTGAACACCGACGGGCTCAAGCTCGACAAGCAGCGGCACATGCAGCCGATCTGGGGCCTGGGCGACGTCCAGGAGGGCGACCTGATCGCCTTCCTGGAGGAGGAAGAGGGCCTGGAACAGGGCTCGGTGGCCGGCTGGGACCTGATGGTCCACTCGATCGAACCGCCCGCCTACCTCGGCCGCGACCGCGAACTGCTGGCCGGACCGCGCATGGACAACCTGCTGTCGGTGCACGCGGGCGTCGCGGCGCTGGCGGCCGTCTCCACCGCCGGGAAGCTGGACTACATCCCTGTGCTGGCCGCCTTCGACCACGAGGAGAACGGCTCGCAGTCGGACACCGGCGCGGACGGACCGCTGCTGGGCAATGTGCTGGAACGTTCAGTCTTCGCCCGCGGCGGCTCGTACGAGGACCGCGCGCGGGCCTTCGCCGGCACCATCTGCCTGTCCTCCGACACCGGCCACGCCGTGCACCCCAACTACGGTGAGCGGCACGACCCGACGCACCACCCGCGGGCCAACGGCGGCCCCATCCTGAAGGTCAACGTCAACCAGCGGTACGCGACGGACGGCAGCGGGCGCGCGGTGTTCGCGAGCGCCTGCGAGCGGGCCGGGGTGCCGTGGCAGACCTTCGTCTCCAACAACTCCATGCCCTGCGGCACGACGATCGGCCCGATCACGGCGGCCCGCCACGGCATCCAGACCGTCGACATCGGCGTCGCGATCCTCTCGATGCACAGCGCCCGCGAGCTGTGCGGCGCCGACGACCCGTACCTGCTCGCCAACGCCTTGGTGGCCTTCCTGGAGGGCTGACCCCCCAGGAAGGCGGCGCGCGCTACCCCTCGTCGTCCATCCCGGCGAGGACGAGGGGCAGCCGGGCGACCCCGTCGGCGGTGACGCGGACGGGCACGCCCCAGTCCTGCTGGTGGACGTGGCAGGCCGGGTACTCGTTGTCAGGGGCGTCGTCGCAGGACGCCGCCATCGCGGAGACGTGCAGCACGCCCTCGGTGACCTCCGGGTTCAGCGCCAGCTCCCGGAACAGGTCGGTGTCGGCGCCCTCGCCCGCCGTGAGCAGCTCGGGCGGGGTCGAGGAGACCAGCAGCCGGGTCGACGGCCCGTAGCGGGTGTCGAGCTTCTGCCCGGCGGGAGCCTGGAACACCACGTCGAGGCGGAGCGTGCCGGGCGCCACGTCGGTGGCGGCGCGCTGCGTGCGGTGGGCCACCGCGTCCACCCGTACCGCGTCCTCCGGGAGCCGCAGCCGGGTCAGCCGGTGCCGGGCGGACTCGACGACCACGATGTCCTCGCCGGCCAGCACGGCGGCGCTGGGCTCGCGCAAGTCGGTGGCGAGCGTGGAGACCTCGCCGGAGGCGGGGTCGTAGCGGCGCAGCGCGTGGTTGTACGTGTCGCACACGGCGACCGAGCCGTCGGGCAGGGCGGTGACCCCGAGCGGGTGCTGGAGCAGCGCCTGGCCGGCGGCCCCGTCCCGGTGCCCGAAGTCGAACAGGCCGGTCCCGACGGCGGTCGTGACGACGTACCCGTCGGGGGTGTCCTGCACGTACCTGAGCGCGCTCGTCTCGGAGTCGGCGACCCACAGCCGGTCCCCGGCGGCCGCGAGCCCGGAGGGCTGGGCGAACCAGGCCTCGGCGGCCGGCCCGTCGTGCAGCCCTTCGTTGGTGGTCCCGGCGGCGACCTCGACGGTCCCCTCGGCCGGGTCCCAGGTCCACAGCTGGTGCACGCCCGCCATGGCGATCCAGACCTTGTCCTGCCACCAGGCCACGTCCCACGGCGAGGACAGGTCCACCTCGAGCGCGGGCCCGGAGGCGGCCGAGCCCTGCCACCACTGCCGGCCGGTGCCGGCCACGGTCTCCACGGCCCCGCTCCGCGGGTCGAGGACGCGCAGGGCGTGGTTGACGGTGTCGGCGACGACGACCCGCCCGTCGGGCAGCAGCGCCAGACCCTGCGGCTCGCTGAAGCTCCCGGCCGTGAACCCGCGCTCGCCGCTCCCGAAGCGCCGTACGACGCTCTCCGCGTCGGCGGCCAGCTCCACGAGCTGGTGCCGGGTCGAGTCGGACACCAGGAAGGTGCCGCCGGGCAGCACCAGCGCCTTCCCCGGGAACCGCAGGGCCCCGGCGACGGGCTCGGGAGCCACGTACGGCCCGTCCCCGCGCCGCAGCGTCCCCTTGGCCTCGTGCGCGGCCTCCAGCTCCTCGACGAGCCGCTCGATGGCGTGCGCGTGCCCCTCACCGGCGTGCTGCGCGACGACGTACCCCTCGGGGTCGATCACGACGAGCGTGGGCCAGGCCCGGACCGCGTACTGCTTCCAGGTCGCCAGCTCCGGATCGTCCAGCACGGGGTGGTGCACCTCGTACCGCTCGACGGCGTCGACGACGGCGGCGTGGTCGGCCTCGTGCACGAACTTCGGCGAGTGCACCCCGATGATCACGACGGTGTCGCGGTGCTTCTCCTCCAGCTCGCGCAGCTCGTCGAGGACGTGCAGGCAGTTGATGCAGCAGAAGGTCCAAAAATCCAAGATCACAATGCGCCCGCGCAGGTCGGCGAGGGTGTATTGCTTGCCACCGGTGTTCAGCCAGCCTCCCTTGCCGATCAGCTCGGGGGCACGGACACGGGCACGTCGGGGTGCGGACGCGGCAGAGTTCATGGCTCAAGGGTGCCACCCCGCCCGGCGCCGCCCCGGCGGTGGTGGGGCTAGTCGAAGAGGGCGCTCAGGCGGGGGAGGCGGGAGGTGGTTTCGGCGGTGTCGTCGAAGTCGAAGTCCCAGGCCGGGTCCAGGGGCGGGTAGCTGATCGTGAAGGAGTCCGCCGGGAGCTCGCGGCCCGTGGCCGTCTCGTAGGCGGTCCAGGCGATGGACAGGGCCTCCTCGTCGGCCAGCTCCAGGCCCTCCCGCGCGGCCTCGCGGACCGCCGGGTGCGCGGCCAGCGAGTCGGGGTCGGCCAGGGCCGCCTCGAAGGCCTCCTGGCCCTGGGTGAGGAGCCAGCCGCGGAAGTAGTCGAAGCCGTCGTCCGAGCAGCCGCCGTTGATCACGTAGGCCGCGGCCCAGAGGGGGCTGCGGTAGGACTCCGCCAGCAGGTCCCACAGCACCTGCTGGGCCCCGGCTATCTCCGCCTCCGGGAGCCGTGCGAGCAACGCCGCCGCACGCTCCGCCACCAGGTCCTGCGCCGCCTCCGCGCGGGCCGTGCCGATCAGCTTCCAGAACGTCTGCTTGTCCATGGACAGAGCCTCGCACCCGGGTCTGACATCAGGTGAGGAAGGAGTGGAGAGATCCCGTGAGTGATGTGACGAACG
Organism: Streptomyces sp. NPDC058525; assembly: GCF_042719495.1. Classification (NCBI taxonomy): domain Bacteria; kingdom Bacillati; phylum Actinomycetota; class Actinomycetes; order Kitasatosporales; family Streptomycetaceae; genus Streptomyces; species Streptomyces sp. NPDC058525. Next base: position 114,993 of record NZ_JBHXNP010000001.1, on the reverse strand, counting down.
CGTCCCGGACCGCGGGCGGGAGCAGGTCGAGGGACAGGTACGGGTTCAGGTCCTCCAGTTCGACGAGGAGGAGTTCGCCGGACGGCGCCCGGCAGGCGTCCACGCGCTGGATGCCGTGGTCGAGGGTGTTCCACTCGACGAAGGCGCGGGCGAACGCCAGGTCCGCGCCGGTGGGTTCGTAGGGCCGCAGCTCCCAGCGGCGGTCCGGGTCCGGGGCGTACAGGGCGTACTGGAAGGCGTCGTCGACGAAGTAGAAGGACACCTCGTACGCGAAGTCGATGCGCGGCTGGATGAGGATCTCGCCCGCCGGGCCGGACGGTTCCGCGGTGAAGGTCAGGCCTATGGAGTCGGCGCCCTGCTTGGGCTTGACCGCGTACGAGGGGACCTGCGGCAGCTCGGCCAGCCGCGCCGGGTCGTCGATCGTCGGGATGACCGGGTACCCGGCGGCCGTGAGGTCGAGCAGGTACTGCTTGCCCGCCATGTCGCCGCGGCCCGAGAGCGGGTTGTACACCCGGGTGCCGGAGGCGAGCGCGGCGGCGCGGAAGGAGTCGTAGGCCTCCTGGTAGTGCAGCACCGGCCCGCTGTTGCGGACGACGACGGCGTCGAAGCCGGGCATCAGGCGTTCCGCGTCGAGCGGATGGCACAGGGCCAGCGGGAACTGCTCGCGCAGCCGGGCGGTGAGGAAGGTGTCCTCGTCGCCGTAGCGGCGGCCACGCGCCGGGTAGGCCAGGTCGGTGACGTAGAGGAGGGGCATGGGGGCAACCTATCGCGCGCACGGATCAGCCCATGAAAGGACGCCGACGCGGCGCTGCAGGTCGCGGTGGCGGTGTGCGTGATCCGGATGGCCGAGAAGGAGCGCGAGGACGGGTAGGGCGGTGGCGGCCTCCCGGGCGGGACGGTCGTCGGCGGTTCGCGGTCCGCGGTCAGCTGCCGGCCGGTGGGCGCAGCCCCAGCACGCGGTCCTTGAGGGCCGGGAACTGGGCGCGGGTGTCGGGGACCTTGGCCGGGTCGAGGTCGACGGTGAGGACGTCCTCGCCGGGGCCCGCCTCGGCCAGGACCTCGCCCCAGGGGTCCACCACCAGGCTGTGTCCCGCTTGTTCGACGCCCGCGTGGGTGCCGGCCAGCCCGCACGCGAGGACGTACGACTGGTCCTCGACCGCGCGCGCCCGGCTCAGCAGCGTCCAGTGTGAGCGGCGCCGTGCGGGCCAGCCGGCCGCGACGACCATCGTGGTGGCCCCGGCGTCGACCAGGCCGCGGAACAGTTCGGGGAAGCGCAGGTCGTAGCAGGTGGCGATGCCGAGGGTCTGTTCCGGGAGCTCCACCGTGGTCAGGGAGTCGCCGGGCGCCATCAGCACGGCTTCGCCCTGGTCGAAGCCGAACCGGTGGATCTTCCGGTAGGTGGCGGCCAGCTCGCCCTGCGGGGAGAGGACGAGGGTGGTGTTGTACAGCGAGCCGTCGCCGGCCCGCTCCACGACCGAGCCGGCGTGCAGCCAGACCCCGGCATCGCGGGCGGCCCCGGCCATGGCCGCGTAGGTGGGGCCGTCCAGCGGTTCCGCCTCGGTCTCGAACCGCTCGTAGGCGAAGGCGCCGACCGTCCACAGTTCGGGAAGGACGACGAGGTCGGCGTCGGCCTGTTCCCGTACGAGTTCGGCCACACGGGCGCGCCGGGAATCCACCGACTCGCCCTCGTTCACTGCGATTTGAATCAGCGAGGCGCGCACATTACCACCGTCCTGGCCTTCCGGCCGTCAACTCGGGCCCACGATCGTCACACGAAAGCACTGCCGGGGTGCTCACCGGCAGCGTAGTTTTGGAAACCGAGTCTGACGTCCAGAGCTTCCAGAACGCGCCACTGAACAGCACCGCGAGGGGTCCCGTTGACCGTCCATCCCAGCCTTCAGCCCTATGCCGACGCGTGGACGCACTCCATCGAGGCGATATCCGAGCTGGTCCTTCCGTTGGCGGAGGGCGAGTGGAACCGGGCGACGCCGTGCCCGGGATGGTCGGTCCGTGACGTCGTGTCACACATCATCGGCATCGAATGCGAGCAGCTCGGAGACCCCCGGCCCATCCACACCGTGGCCCGCGACCTGCGGCACGTGGTGGACGAGTTCAGCCGGTACATGGAGGTGCAGGTCGACGTGCGGCGCCACCACACCGCGCCGGAGATGACCTCGGAGCTCGAATACACCGTCATCCGGCGCTCGCGGCAGCTGCGCAACGAGAAGCGGGATCCGGACACGATGGTGCGGGGGCCGCTGGGCGACCAGGTGACGCTGGAGCAGGCGCTGCGGCTGCGGGCGTTCGACGTGTGGGTCCACGAGCAGGACCTGCGGGCGGCGCTGGGCGTGCCGGGGAACTGGGACTCGCCGGGCGCGTACGTGGCACGGGACCTGCTGCTCGCCGGGCTGCCGAAGGTGGTCGCGAAGCAGGCGGGGGCGCCGGCGAACTCCGCGGTGGTCATCGACGTGCACGGTGCGCTGGAGTTCATGCGGACGGTGCGGGTGGACGCGGACGGGCGGGGGACCGTGGACAAGGCCCCGTCGCTGGGTCCGGCCGTGACGCTCACGCTGGACTGGGAGACGTACGTACGCCTCGCCGCGGGCCGGGTCCGGGCGCACGCCGTCGCCGACCGGGTGAAGGTGGAGGGCGACGCGAAGCTGGCCGAGGCCATCCTGGCCGGGTTCGCGGTGACCCCGTAGCCCCGTAGCCCCGTCTGCGCGCAAGATCAAGGGATTCTGCGCGCACGGCACACGGCCCGCCGCCGCCCGTCCATAGTGTCGACCTCGCCCAGCGCGTCCGGGCGGGGAGGGACGGGGGTTCGCCCCGCCCGGGGCGCAGGATTCAGCGAGCCGCGCCGTCGGCCCCGCGCGCGGCCGACTGCCGGAACTCGGTGGGGCTGAGCCCGTACGCCGCGCGGAAGGCGCGGCTGAAGGCCGGGGCGCTGGTGAAGCACCACCGGGCCGCGATCTCGTGGACGGGCCGGGCGGCCGGCCCCGGGCGGGCCAGGTCGGCGCGGGCGCGCTCCAGGCGGCGGCGCCGGACGGCGGCCGAGATGCTCTCGCCCCGCTCGCGCAGCAGCGCGTGCAGGCTCCGTACGGAGATGCCGTGCGCGGCGGCGATCAGTGCCGGGGTGAGTTCCGGATCGCCGAGGTGGTGCTCGACGAACGCGTCGATCCGCTCGCGCAGGGCCCGTGCGCGGGCCTCGGCGGGGAGCTCCCCGTACGCGTCGAGCCGCTGGGCGAGGCAGGCCGCGGCCAGATCTGCGGCCACGGACCCCAGCCGGCGCAGCTCCTGCGGCTCGCACTGGGAGCCGTGCTCGCCGAGCGAGGAGACGAACCGGGCCAGGACGGCCGCCATGCCGCTGTCCGCGGCGATGCGCCGGCCGAGCAGCCGGTCGACCCTGCCGGACCGCAGGGGCAGGGCGTCCTTCGGCAGGTGCAGGATGATCGACCGGTTCTGGCCGTCCCCGGGGTGGGCGACGGTCTGCTGGGGGCGGGAGGTGTCCCAGAGGATCATGTCGCCGACGTCGATCTCCTCGTCGCCGCCCTGGTGGGACATCCACCACCGGCCGCCGGTGATCAGCGCCAGCTGGTACTGCTCCGGGTCCCCGCGGCGGATCAGGGCGGGGGTGCGGCGCGAGCTCAGCGGCGAATGGGCGAAGGCGGACACCTGGACCGCGCCGAGGTCCAGCATCGCCGCCTCGGCCCGGAAGTCGGTGGACCGCTCGATCCTGAGGGCCGTCGGGATCAGGGCGGAGGCGACGAGGTCGTGGAACCACTCGAACCGGTCAGCCGCCGGCACGGCGTCGGCGGACACACTGGTCCACATTCCGGCAGAACCCCCTCTGGCAGTGCACATGCCCGGTACGCGGTACGCGCTGCGCGGTGCCCGCGGGCGCGGGCGGCGGACCTACGGTGACCTGCGCCCCGACGGCTCCGGAAGGGGACACGCCCGAGCGGGCTGATCCGGTTGCAGGGGCTGCGGGGGCTGCGCGGGCTGCGGCGCCGCGATCACGGCGCGGGCGCTCGCGGCTTCGCGCGACAGGGCCCGGCCGCGCAGCCGCAGGATCTGGCTGAGGCCGAGCGCCTCCACGGCGAACACCGTGGAGAACGCGATGCGGTAGTTGTCGCCGGTGGCGTCCAGCAGGATGCCCACGGCCAGCAGAGTGGTCATCGAGGCGATGAAACCGCCCATGTTGGTGATTCCGGAGGCGGTGCCCTGACGGTCCGCCGGGTTCGCCGGGCGGGCGAAGTCGAAGCCGATCATCGACGCCGGTCCGCAGGAGCCCAGCACCAGGCACAGGGTGATCAGCAGCCACATCGGGGCCCGGTCGCCCGGGTAGACCAGGACCGCGGCCCAGAGCAGCGCGGTCAGGCCCACCGTGCCCAGCGCGAGCGGTATCCGCGCGGACTGCCGGCGGCCGACGACCTGGCCGTAGACCAGGCCGAGCGCCATGTTGGAGGCGACCACCAGCGTGAGCAGGCCGCCCGCGGTGGTCCGGGACAGCCCCTGCGCCTCGACCAGGAAGGGCATGCCCCACAGCAGCAGGAACACCATCGCCGGGAACTGGGTGGTGAAGTGCACCCACAGGCCGAGCCTGGTGCCCGGTTCGCTCCACGAGTCGCGGATCTGGCGGCGTACGAAGCCCCCGCCCGCGCCCCGGGCGGCCGGCGGCGCCGCGTGCCCCTCGGGGTGGTCGCGCAGGAACAGCACCAGCGGGACCAGGACGACCAGCCCCGCCACCGCGCTCCCGGCGAAGGCCGGCACCCAGCCGACCCCGTGCAGGACGGGCGCGAGGACCAGCGTGGAGACGAGGTTGCCGGCCATGCCGACCAGCCCGGCCAGCTGCGCCATCAGCGGCCCTCGCCGGGCCGGGAACCACCGGGTGCCGAGCCGCAGCACGGAGATGAAGGTCATGGCGTCGCCGCAGCCCAGCAGGGCCCGGGCCGCCAGCGCCATCTCGTACGAGGGGGACAGCGCGAAGCCGAGCTGTCCGGCGGTGAACAGGACGGCTCCGAGCGTCAGCACCCGCTTGGTGCCGAGCCGGTCCACCATCAGCCCCACCGGTATCTGCATCCCCGCGTACACCAGCAGCTGGAGCAGCGAGAAGGTCGCCAGCGCCGAGGCGTTGACGTGGAAGCGGTCGGCGGCATCGAGTCCGGCGACGCCCAGGCTGGTACGGAAGATCACCGCCACGAAGTAGACGGCGACGCCTATGGACCAGACGGCGACGGCCTTCCGCCCGCCGGGAGGATCGAGCGCGCTCACCGGGCGTCCCCGCGCATCAGGGTTCCGACCCGGCCCAGGTGCGCCCGTACGCAGGCCGCCGCACGCTCGGCGTCGCCGGCCCGCAGCGCCTCCAGGACCTCGCGGTGCTCGACGAGGTTCTGCGCGACCCGGTCCGGGTGCGCGTGCATCACCGCGACGCCCATCCGCAGCTGCCGGTCGCGCAGCTGGTCGTAGAGGCGGGAGAGGATCTGGTTGCCCGCGTGCCGGACGATCTCGGCGTGGAAGCAGCGGTCCTCGGCCGCGAAGGCCGCCAGGTCCCCGCTGTCCGCGTGCCGCTGCTGCGCGCGCAGCAGCTCCTCCAGCCGCTCGAGGAGCGCGGCCGGGGCGGGGACGGCCCGCCGTACGGTGAACTCCTCGACCAGCAGCCTGGTTTCGACCACGTCCGCGATCTCCTGCGCCGACACGGGCAGGACCAGCGCGCCCTTCTTGGGGTAGAGCCGGATCAGCCCCTCGGTCTCCAGGCGCAGCAGTGCCTCGCGCACCGGTGTGCGGGAGACGCCGACGGCCTCGGCGACCTCGCCCTCGGTGAGGAGCGTGCCGCCCTCGTACCGGCGGTCGAGGACGCCTTGTTTGATGTGCCGGTAGACGCGGTCGGCGGCGGGCGCCGCGGGAGCGGGTGCTGACATGCGCACAGCATAGATACATGATGCGTACAGCCTTGTCGCGTCTCGGCATCCGAGACTGCATCGAAGGATGTAGCCCGGGTTCGTCCACCGGCACGACGCAACGGGCCCCGTACGCCGGGACGCTGGATCCATGGCCGACACCCTGACCACCGTCCCGGTGAGCCGTACCTCCGCCCGGCTCCCCCTCCTCGACGTCCTGCGCGGCGCCGCCATCCTCGGCACGCTCATGACCAACGTGTGGATCTTCGCCTCGCCCGGCTCCGAGTGGGCCGTGCTCCAGGGCGGGCTGACCACCCCGGATCCCGTCGCCGACCCCACGGTCGCGAACATCGCCGAGAGCGTCTTCCGCTTCCTGGCGGACGGCAAGTTCCTGGCCCTGCTGACGGTCCTGTTCGGGGTGGGCCTGGCCATCCAGTACGACTCCGCCGCCCGCCGCGGCGAGCCGTGGCCCGGCCGATACCCGCGGCGCGCCGCGTTCCTCTTCGTCGAGGGCACCGTGCACTTCGTGCTGGTCTTCGCCTGGGACGTGCTGATGGGGTACGCCGTCACCGCCCTCCTCGTCGCCTGGCTGCTCGCCCGCTCCGAGAAGGTCCGCCGGCGCGCGATGTGGACGGCCGCCGCCGTGCACCTGGCCCTGCTCGCCCTGCTGACGCTCGCCGCCCTGAGCACCGCGGGCGGCCCGTCGAAGGGGCCCGACCCGGCCGCCGTCGAGCTGTACGCGCGAGGCAGCTACGGCGAGCAGATCGCCTTCCGGCTGGAGAACCTGGCCGTCCTGCGCATCGAGCCCGTCTTCTCCTTCGCCCTGCTCGTGTTCCTCTTCCTGCTCGGCGTCCGGCTGCACCGCGCGGGCGCCTTCACCGACACCGGCGCGGGCCGCCGCATCCGGGCCCGGATGGCCGCCTGGGGCCTGGGCCTGGGGCTGCCCCTGAACGCCGCGACCGCCCTCGGCGGCGACGCCTTCTTCCTCCTGGGCCGCTACGGGGCCGCGCCGCTCCTCGCCGTCGGCTACATGGGCCTGATCGGCATCGCCCTGGACCGGCTGTGGATCCCGCGGCCCGTCACCACCGCCCTCGGCTCCATCGGCCGCACCGCCCTGACCTGCTACGTCGCCCAGAACCTGCTGTGCATGCTGCTCTGCTACGGCTTCGGGCTGGGGCTGGCCGCCGAATTCGCCGGGACCGGCCCCTGGTGGGTGATGGGGCTGTGGGCGGGCGTCGGGCTGACCCTCGCCGCCGGGTCGTGGCTGTGGCTGCGCCGCTTCGACCGGGGTCCGCTGGAGTCCGTACAGCGGTTCGTGCTCAGGTGACCCGCACCTCCAGCACGAACTCGTCGTACGGGGCCTCGTCCGGGTAGGGCGGCCGGATCTGCGCGAAGCGGATCCGGGCCCGGCCGCCGCCCGGGGGAAGGCCCCGTACGGCGTACGCGCGCTCCACCGCCGCCCCCGGGACCGGGCCTTCCCCCGGCCCCGCCGGACCGCCCGGAGGCGCCTGCGCCGCCGACACCGCCACCACGTCCGCGTCCCCGGTGACCTGCCAGGTCCACACATAGCCGCGCGCCCCGCGCCCGGTCAGCCGCAGCTCGTACGTCTCACCGGGGCTCAGCACGACGCTCCGTACCTCCACGCGCGTCAGGTCCTCTCAGCCGGGGCCGATCACCGCGCCCTCGTGCCAGCCGTCCCCGTCCCGCCAGTAGTGCTGGAGCAGACGGTCGGTGCGCAGGACGATCACTTCCAGGTTGAACCCGAAACTGCCCTGGAGCATCCCGGTGACGGCCCGGACGTCGTGCCCGAAGACCGCGCTGCGGCGCCATCCCGAGCCGCTCGCGTTGCCCCGCCACCAGTGCTCGACGCGCCCGTCGGCAACGGCCACGCACAGCTCGTAGTTCCCGGCGGTGTCCTCGTCCACGGCCCCGTACTGGGCCTCGATCAGGCAGGGCGCGGAGGCCGCCCCGGCGCCGAAGACCTCGCCGGCCCGCCAGACGAAGCCGTTCGCGTCGTCCCGCCACCACAGCTGCATCGCGCCGTCGTCGCGGGCGGCGACGAGGTCGAGGCGGCGGGAGCGGGTCTGGACGAGGGCGGGGCCGTAGTGGGCGATGCCGGAGGCGAAGCGGCCGCCGTCGTTCCAGGTCCAGGGTGCGCCGTTGATCCGCCACCAGTGGTTCAGGCGGCCGTCCGCGGTCCGCACGACCACCTCGAAGTTGCCCGGCCTGCCGTAGTCGCTCTGGATGAAGGCCGGGGTCGAGCCGACGGACGCGTCGCCCGGGCCGAACGCGCCGCCGTCGCGCCAGACGCCGGCGGACTGCTCGTAGTACCAGTGGCGCAGCCGGCCGCCGGTGGTCACGTGCAGGGACTCCATGTTCCGGTTGTAGGTGGTGCCGGTGAACGCGGGCGGGCCGGAGGCGTCGTTCGCGAAGGTGCCGGCGCGGGTCCACGCGAAGGGGGCGTCGCCCTCGCGCCACCAGTGCTGGAGGCGGCCGCCGCCGGCCCGCGCGAGCAGCTCGAAGTTGCGGTGGGCACGGCCGTTGCCGCTCTCGTAGACGCTGCCGGTGTGCAGGCGGCGCTTGCTCCACGGGTCGATGTTGGTGCCGCGCAGGCCGCACTTGGCCCAGTAGTCGATGTTGACCTCGCCGTAGGCGATCCGGCCGTAGCCGCCGACGTGGTAGCCGGTGCCCCAGGAGTTCTTGAACAGCCAGCAGCCGGCCGCGTCGTCGTACCCGACGACCAGCACGCAGTGGCCGCCCGCGAGCCGGTCGCTCGTGCGGTGGTACACCCCGGCGCCGAGGGCGAAGAAGTCGTCGTACACGTCGAAGCAGGCGGTCAGCGGGCCGACGGTGTCCAGCCAGACCTTCTGCTGCTCGACATCGCCGAGGCGGACGTAGTCGGTGATGCGGACGGTCCGGCCCGAACGGTCCCAGCTGGGCGTGTACTCGGCGCGCCAGGCCTCCCGCCGGGCGGCGGGCAGCCCCGCGGGCGGGATGCTGTACGGCCAGCAGGCCGGGTCGGCGAGCCCGCCGTTGGTCCTGATCCAGTCCAGGGCCGTCTCGGGGTTGCTGCCCTGCCCGCAGCTGAACCTGAGCCCGTCGTGGACGTCGCCCTCCGAGCGCTCCGCCCACACGCAGTGCTCGATGCGGGCCATGGACTCCACCAGGCCGGCCGCGCCGAAGGCCCAGCAGGAGCCGCACGGGTTCTGGTCCTTCACCTTGGTGATCCAGGTCCGGCCCCAGCGGCCGCGCCAGTCGACGGCGGCCGGCCGCGCGCCCGCCCGCGTGCCGGGCAGCAGCCCGTGGGCGGCCCGGCGCCGGCTGAGGTGCGGATTGCCGCTCTCGTGCCCGATGAGCGCCCGCAGGTCGACGCCGCGGACGGCCTCGGCGGGGGTCAGGTTCACCCCGGGCTCCAGACCGAGCGAGGGCCGCGGCACGGGCTCCTCGTCGGCCAGGTGCTCCAGGACCGACCACCGCGCCCCGCGCTCCGCGAGCCGTGCCCGCAACTCCCCCGCGGTCTGGACAGATTCCTCCGGCATGGCGGCCCCCCAGCTGCACCCGTGCGGATCCCCGACGTGGGAGCGTCTCCCCGCGCCCGGGCCCCGTCAAGGGGGGCGGCAAGGTCGCGCGGTGGCACGAGGGGGCTCGCCGGGCGCTGCGCCGGCAGCTCTCACTGCCTGATCCGGGCGGCGTGGCGCCGGAGGCGGTGATCCCGGCCGTTACTGCGCCTCGGCGAAGGCCGCCCACGCGGTGTCGGTGACCTGGATGACCGGGCCGGCCGTCTGCTTGCTGTCCCGGACGGCCACCGTCCCCACCACGTTGGTGGCCACCTCGACGCACTCGTTCATATCCTGACCGCTGTGCGTGGACTTCACGAAGTCGAACTCCGGCATACTCACAACCCCTTGCTGATACTGGCGATCAAGTTCACGGAGTCACGCGGTGCGAGGCTCAGTCGGGCGAGCCGGTCGAACGTCCGGGTGTAGACAGCAGTTCCCTCCTTGGCCTCCACCCACACGGTAGACGAGATGCTCTCGTTGTAGCCGACGTCCACCGCGCCGGGCTCGGCAAAGGAGATGACGCTGAACGCGCCGGAGAGTCCAGGATGAGCGCCCGTCCGGAACGGCAGTACCTGCACATGGATATGAGGGAGTTCCGCTGCCTCGATCAGGTGGTCGAGCTGGCCGCGCATCACGGCGGGGCCCCCGATCTCCTGCCGGAGTGCCGCCTCCGAAATGACGGCGTGAAAACGCAGAGGCGTTTCTCCTGACAGCCTGACCTGGCGCTTCATGCGTACCGTCACGATGGGTTCGATCTCGTCCGGCTCTCGCCAAGTCTCGGACACGACGCACATTGCCCGGACGTAGTCGGCGGTCTGAAGCAAGCCGGGGATCAGCGCCATCTGCCACGTACGGACCTGGGTGGCTACATCCTCCATGGCGATGTACTCGGCGAGACTTCCCACGTCAGGATCGTGACGCCACCAGCCTCGCGCCTTGCGCCGCTCACGGTCCAGGCGCGCCAAGTGGAACAGCCCACCGATCACGCCCTCGTCGTCCACTCCGTAGAGGTGACACAGGGCGCGCACGTCCGGGTCGCGCATGGGGACGAGTCCCCGCTCCATCTTCGCCACTTTGGCCACAGACGCGGTGAGCGCTTCGGCGGCATGCGATTGGCGAAGCCCACACCCCTCCCGCAGGCGGAGCAACTCGCCGCCGAGCCTCCGCCCGAGGACGGTGGACACCGAGATTCCACGGTCCGGGTCCCTGTTCGGCATCCCGTTCTCCCTCCCTGGTGCGCCCCAGTGTGCTCGTACGGGCAACCTCCAATCAACTCAGCGGTAGAAATTTCTGGCCCGTTCGATTGCTGCCCGAGAAATCAACTCGCTACGGTGTGTACGTAACCGCTTACCCAACAAGGGGAGTTGGCGGAAGGCACCGACCTGCGCCCAGTGTCGGCAGAGCCACCGCCCTCACAGGAGGTGCACGGACATGGTCGAACCCATCCGGTACGACGTACGGAACTACCCGCCCCGGCAGGACTCGGTACCCGCCGCCCGGCGGCGGGCCGCATGGCTGGCCGTGGCGTGGGGGCAACCCCAATTGGCCGCCGACCTGGCGCTGCTGACCAGCGAGTTGACCACCAACGCGTTGCTGCACGGCTCCGTGTGGGACCGGTACCTCCGGGTCGAGGTGGGGCTCTCCGGAGCAGTGCTCCGCATCGCGGTCACTGATCCGAAGGGAGAGCGGCGGCCCGAACTGCGAACGGCGGGGGGCGACGAGCAGTACGGGCGGGGGTTGCAGATCGTGAGCACACTCTCGCAGCGGTGGGGCGCCTGCGACCGCGTCGTCGGCAAGACCGTCTGGGCCGAACTGGCGGTCCGGGAAACAGCACCCCACCCCTGAGGTCGGTCAGTAGGAGACGCGGCCGGTGGAGTACCGGTCGAATTCCAGGTAGAACTTCGTCCCGTCCTTCACGTCGGTCGCGGCCAGCCCCCAGACCCCGCCGTTGAGCCAGCGCCAGCCGTTGCAGTAGGAGGGAGCGCTGGACGGGAAGAAGCAGGTGCGCACCTTCGTCCCCGCGTTGGGCCTGACGTTGATGTCGTAGCAGTTCGACGTGGTCACGGCCACCGAGGCGTGCGGCCAGCTGTTGACCTCGTCGGTCACGTAGTTCCGGGCGGTGTCGTTACAGGCCAGGGCGGCGGCCTGGGCCGTGCCGGTGGATACGGAGAACAGGCCGGTCGCGGTCAGGGCTAGGGTCGCCAGGGCGGCGGCGGCCTTGCGTCTGTGCATGGGGGGTCCCTCCGATGGACGGGATTGGCATGTCCACGCAAGAGTGACAGTGCCCCCGAAGGGTGGGCAATGTTCCCGACGCGGCGGATGCGACGTAGCCGCGCCTCGACTTCGTGTAGTCGGCGAGCGGATAGGAACACCGCCAACTAGCGTGAGCGGCATGACTGCTGAACTGAACGAGACCGTGCGCGGACTGCTGGACGCGCCGCATCCCGCCGTCCTGTCGACCATCAACCCCGACGGGAGCCCGCAGAGTTCCGTGGTCTGGGTGTCCCGCGACGGCGGCGATCTGCTGATCTCCACCGAGCAGGGCCGCCGCAAGGAGCGCAACATCGCCCGCGACGGGCGGGTCGGCCTGACGGTCTTCGACCTGGCCAACCCCTTCCTCTACGCCGAGATCCGCGGCACGGCCACCATCGCCGAGGACGCCGGCCGCGCGGTCGCCGTCCGCATCGCGGAGGAGTACCTCGGCCCGGGCGCCGGCAAGGAGTACCAGGACGCCCCGGCCGACGCGGTCCGCGTGGTCGTCCGCGTCACCCCGACCAGGGTCCTCGGCAACGCGGCGCGCGCCGACGGCTGAGGCGCCGGGAAACGCACCGGAGCCCCGGCCTCGCGGGTGCGGGGCCGGGGCTCCGGTGTGTGGCGCCGGTACGGCCGGCTAGCCCTGGGTGAAGTAGCCGAGCAGGTCGGCGATCACGTGGTTGCTGCCGCCCCAGCTGTTGAAGACGCTGACCTTGCCGTCCCCGACCGGGGTCGTGACGTGGTTCGGGACGGTCAGGCCGGGCAGCGTGTTGAGGCTGCTCGCGTCCGTGCGCGGCGTACCGAACCCGTGGACGGTCAGGAAGCCCGGACCGGTGGTGTCGGTCGCGGTCACGTTCAGCACCGCGCCGACCGCGCCGGCCGGCAGGCCCGCCACGGTCGTGGTCGCGCCGGGCGCGACCTTGCCCGTGGTGCGGGTGTCGGCGAGGCGCTTGGCCGGGACCGGGGTGAACAGGGTCTTGCCGGCCTTGCCGTAGAAGCCGACCGCGTCGACGACCAGGTGCGTGGAACCGGCGTTGTTGTAGAGGGTGATCGTCCCGTCCGGCCCGACGGGGACGATGGCCTGGTTGGACTTGTCCTTGCCCGGCTCGGGGTTCAGGTTCGAGGTCGTCGGACGGTTGGCCGGGTCCGGGTAGGCGATGACGTGCGTGTCCGTCGTCGCCCCGGTACCGGTCAGGTTCAGCGCGACGGCCTTGGCGTCGGCCGGGATGCCGCCGACGCCCGCGACCTTGACGGTCCGGGTGGCGCCGGAGCCCAGCGCGCCGCCCGAGGTACGGGTGTCGGAGAGGCGGGCCGGGGTGACGGGGCTGAACTTCTCGCCCGCGTTGGGCCGGTAGTAGCCGACGAGGTCCACGATCATGTGGGCCTGGCCGGAGTTGAGCCGCATCCACACCCAGCCGATGTCGTTGACGGGGACGGTCACCGTGTTCGACGAGGTGCCGCCCTTGCGGACGTTGACGTTCGACGTGGTCGGACGGTCCTCGCGGTTCGGCGACACGGTGAGGTGCGTGTCCTGCGAGGCGTCGGTGAGGGTGACGTTGAGGACCACCGCGGCCATGCCGGCCGCGGTCGAGTTCCCCGTCTTGAGGTCCAGCGGCATGCCGACGACGGTGGGTTCGCCGCCCTTCAGGGCGCCGCCGCCGCCCCAGCCGCGGGTGTCCTGCAAGCGGTAGGGGGTGACGGCCACGTAGCCGGACGGCGCGTAGTCCACCCGCACGGTCTGGGTGGCCGTGGCGGTGCCGCCCTTGGTGTCGACGAGCTTGACCTTCACCTTGTACTCGCCCGGCTTCTCGTAGGTGCGCCGGGCGACGGTCGTGGCCCCGTGGTTCGAGGACCAGCCTTCGCCGAAGTCCACTTCCATGTTCTCCACCGGCCACGTCGTCACCGACGCCGAGGCGTCGAACTCGTAGGTCAGCGGAGGGACGTGCTCCTGCGTGTCACCCGCGGGCGGCAGGACCTGCGTCGCGGTGAAGGTGGCCGTGCCGGGGCCCGCCGGGGTCGCCTTGACCGTCTTCTGCGTGGTGGCGGTCCGGCCCGAGACGCTGACCGCCGTCACCTTCACGACGTAGTCGCCCGGCGTGCCGTAGACGTGCTTGGCCGCACCGTTCAGGCCGTCGCCCTGCCGGGTGTCGACCGGCGCCGAGCCGTCGCCGAAGTCGACGCGGTAGCTCATCGTGGTGGGCCAGCGGCTGTCCGACACCGCCTGGAACCCGACCTCGGTCCCGACCGGTGCCCAGGGCTGGTCGACCGTCATCCAGGTCGCGGTCATCTCGTCGTGGACCTCGTAGGCACCGCGGTCGAGGTAGCCGCCGTTCTTCCCGGAGTTGGGCGTGTGCGGGTCGTCCAGGGCCGGCAGGCCCTCGAAGTCGGTGGGCGGCACACCCGGCGCCGTCGCGTCGGCGGAGTCGATGACGGGGGAGCCCTCACCCAGGTGGACGTCGTCGGACGTCGGGGTGAGGATGTCGTGCGCGCCCTGGCCGGTGGCGGCCCGGAAGGACGCGAGGTCCTTGTACGTGGTGCCGGACCAGCTGTAGGGCACCGGGTCGGCCGTGTTCTTGTTGCCGACGACGAGGTTGTAGTCGGCGCGGATGCCCTGCGTGGCGCTCTGCGACACCAGGACGGCGTTGCGCGGATCGGCGGCGGCCGTGCACTCGGCGGCGCCGCCCGCGGTCCAGATCACGTTGTTGAAGAGCGCGGCTCCGGTCGTGCCCCCCGTGACCGACAGGCTCGCCGCGCAGGACCCGTAGACCGTGTTGTTGGTGACGACCGTGCCGGGTGCGTCCACCGCGGCGACCGCCGGGACGGTCGCGCCCGAGATCTCGTTGCGGCCGAGCACCGTGTTCCGGGCCCCGCCGTCGATCCGGACGCCGGCGAACAGGCTGCGGGTGAGGCGGACGTCCGTGCTTCCCTCGCCGATCCGCACGGAGGCGGCGGCGGGCGTCCTCCTGGTCTGGACGCGGTCCACCTCCACCCCGTGGGAGCCGTTGATCCGGATTCCGGTGCCGAAGTGCAGGTTGCGCAGCACCACATGGGAGGCGCCGCTGATCACGACCGGGCCCTTGCCCGAGCTCAGAAGCGCCGGGTTCTGGTCCCCTTGTACGTCGGACACGAAGCTGATCGGCTTGCCGGGCTCGCCGGAGCGGGTGATGGTGACGGCCTCGGTGTACGCCTTGCCCGGCTTGATGCGGACCGTCTGGCCCGGCGCGACGGCCTTGGCCGCGGCCGAGACCGTGCAGTACGGGGCGGCCTGCGTACCCGCCCCGGCGTCGGAGCAGTTCGAGCCGTCCTGGTTGTTCACGTAGAGGGAGACCGGGGTCTCGGCGGCGGCCGCGGCGCCGGCCGGAACACCGAGGAGAGTGACGAGGCCTGCGGTCAGCAGGGTCGTCGCGCGAGTGGGACGCACCAGAAGGGTTTCCTTCATCGAAGAGGTCATTTCCGGCCATTGCGGGCGCGGCGCCGCACGACTGGTAGACGTCTGTTTCCCCCAGTGGCAGTCGGGCGCACGCAAACCCGCGATGACCAGGATCATCATCCATTGGCCGAAACCCGATGTCACCCCCTTTGGCGCCCCGCCCTACGGCAGCCGCGGCCGCACCGCCACCCACGCGTCGACCGTCTCCGCCACGGGATCGCCGTCCGCCAGGTACGGGCGTACGAGGGCCATCCGGGTGATCAGGATCTTGATGGTGCGCAGGTGCACGATCCGCGGGCGCGGCAGGTCGCGCCAAGTGCGGGCCTCCTCGGCCGCCCGCTCCGGGGTCAGGTCGATCAGTTCCAGCAGCTCCCGGCACAGGGCCGCCGGGTCGCCGCCGCGGTCCGGGCCGAACTCCCGGATCAGGTAGCCCCGTACGGCCGCAGGCTCGGCCCCGCGGGCCGGCCCGGCCGTCCCCTCGGCCTCCGCGCAGCGGTAGGTCGCGGCCAGCGCCACCCGGCCCCACCGCAGCCGGACGGCCTCCGGCACCGTCTCGTCCTGCATCCACCCCACCGCCAGGCTGCGCAGCGCCCGCGGACGGGGCTCGTCGCCCAGTGGCGGGCCGGTGGCCAGCCACTCCTCGAGCGCGTCCAGCGAGTGCCCGTCCGGCGGGACCGAGGTCAGCACCTGGCCCCGGCTGAGCAGCGCGACCACGGCGCCCGTGAGGTGGACCTTCGCGACGTGTCCGGCGTCGAAGAAGCCGACGGGGCGGCCGTACCGCTCGATGCGGCGCAGGACGAGGCGCAGCTCGCCCACGGCGTAGACCTGGCCGGCCCGCGCCACCCCGCCGACGCAGCGGACCAGGCACACGCCGCCCGTGACGTCGGCCTCCTCGACGGAATACACCTGCAACTCGGCTATCGGCACGCCGGGAGGCTACCGGGTCCGTCCCGTCAGCGTGACGGGGCTTCCAGGACCAGGCGGATCTCCGTCACCTCGTATCCGGCCCGGTCGAAGGCGGCGGCCATCGGGACGTTGACGGTGTCGGTGGTCGCGGTGATGCGCTCGGCGCCCGCGGCGGCGTGGAAGCGGGTGATCTCGGCCAGGATCTCGTCGATCAGGCCCCGGCCGCGCTGTTCCGGTACGACGCCCAGGTAGCCCACGTTGCGGTGGTAGGGCGTGGCCGAGGGGATGGCCATCCCGGCGAGCGTGCCGTCGGGCAGGTGGGCGAGGCGCCACCAGGAGCGTTCGCCGGGGCAGTCGGAGTAGAACGCGAAGTCCTCGCGGGCGAACTCCTCCTCGGTCATGCCGGCCAGCTCCTGCCGGGTGTTCACGTCGAGGCTGCCGCGCGAGAGCCGGCCGAACACGTCGAGGAACTCCTCGTCGGTGCCCTCGCGGAAGACGAGCCGGCCGGTGGGCTCGGCGATCACGGCGGCCGGGGGTACCCCCGGCGGTAGCTGGGGGAGGGTCCACTCGTAGCGCAGGCGCTCGATCTCGCTCGTCAGACCGGCGCGCCGGGCGGCCTCCCGTCGCCAGGCCACGGCCGCGGCGAGGGCCGGGTCCGCGCGCCAGTCGCGGGGCAGGGACAGGTTGTAGCCGGGGTGCGCGCCGAAGGCGGTGCGGCCGGCCTCCAGGAGCGCGGCGGCGACGGCGGCCGGGTCCGGGACGTCCTCGTGGACCTGGAGGCAGTCGAGGGCGACGGGCCGCTCGCTGTCGGCGCGGCCCCACCACAGGGCGCGGGCCAGGATCCGGCCGTCCTCGTCCTCGGCGATCCAGGTCCATTCGGGGCGGCAGCGGTTCTCGGCGAGTTCCTCGCGGACGCGTTCGGCGGTCAGGGCGGCGACCGGGGAGACGGGGGCGTCGGCCGGGTAGGCGACGGCGCGGTCGAGGTCGGCGGGGTCTGCGGTGACAGAGCGGAGGAGCATGGACCGATGATCACACCGCAACACCGCTCCGGCCAGGGGTTTCGGGCCGCGGTCGGTCTCTCCGCCATCGGTCCCGGATACGCGGGAGCCGGTCCCCCGCACGCGGCGGGGGACCGGCTGCCCGCGCGCGGCGGGGTGTGTCGACTACCCGGTCACGCCCAGGTGATCAGGCGGCGGGGGTGCTCCAGGACCGCCGCGATGTCCGCGAGGAACTTGGAGCCGAGCTCGCCGTCGATGAGCCGGTGGTCGAACGACAGCGCCAGGGTGGTGACCTGGCGGGGCTTCACCTTGCCCTTGTGGACCCACGGCTGGAGCTTGATCGCGCCGACCGCGAGGATCGCGGACTCGCCCGGGTTCAGGATCGGCGTACCGGTGTCGACGCCGAAGACGCCGACGTTGGTGATGGTGATGGTGCCGTTCTGCATGTCGGCCGGGGAGGTCTTGCCCTCGCGGGCCGTGGCGACCAGCTCGGACAGGGACGTCGACAGCTCGCCGAGCGACTTGGCGTGGGCGTCCTTGATGTTCGGGACGATCAGCCCGCGGGGGGTGGCCGCCGCGATGCCCAGGTTGACGTAGTGCTTGAGCACGATCTCCTGGGCCGCCTCGTCCCAGGACGCGTTGACGTCCGGGTTGCGGCGGATGGCGATCAGCACCGCCTTGGCGATGAGGAGCAGCGGGTTGATCCGCAGTCCCGCCAGGTCCGGGTCGTCCTTGAGCTCCTGGACCAGCTTCATCGTGCGGGTCACGTCGAGCGTGATGAACTCGGTGACGTGCGGCGCGGTGAAGGCGGAGCCGACCATCGCCTGGGCGGTGACCTTGCGGACGCCCTTGACCGGGATCCGGGTCTCCCGGGCCGAGGCCGGGACGGCCGGGGCCGGGGCCGCGGCGGTCACGGCCGGAGCCGGGGCCTGCGCCGCCACCGGGGCCGGAGCGGCCTGCGGGGCGATCGCCGCGGCGGCCGCCGCGTGGACGTCCTCCCGGGTCACGACCCCGCCGTCGCCGGTGGGGACGACGGCGGCCAGGTCGATGCCGAGGTCCTTGGCCAGCTTGCG
Organism: Streptomyces sp. NPDC058525; assembly: GCF_042719495.1. Classification (NCBI taxonomy): domain Bacteria; kingdom Bacillati; phylum Actinomycetota; class Actinomycetes; order Kitasatosporales; family Streptomycetaceae; genus Streptomyces; species Streptomyces sp. NPDC058525. The sequence goes on along the minus strand of NZ_JBHXNP010000001.1, from coordinate 96,876 downwards.
CACCGGCGGCTTGGCCAGCGGGCGCTCGGCGGCCGCGTGCCCGTTGCCGTTGCCGTTCACGGCCGGGGCGGCCGGAGCCGCCGGGGCCGCGGGGGCGGGAACCGTCGGAGCCGCCGGAGCCGCGGCAGCCGCCGGAGCGGTGCCGTTCTGCGCGGGCGCGCCCGCCGGGGCCTTGCGCGGGCGGCGCTTGGTCGAGGCGGTGGAGACGCCGTAGCCGACCAGGACGGGCTGGCGCGCCGCGGGGGCCGCCTCCTCCGCCGCGGCGGCCGGGGCCGCCTCCTGGACCGGGGCCTCGGCGGCCTCGGCCGGGCCGGTCTGCACCGAGATGATCACCTGGCCGACGTCGACCGTGGTGCCCTCCTCGAAGAGGAGCGCGTGCACGACACCGTCGAACGGGATCGGCAGTTCCACGGCGGCCTTGGCGGTCTCCACCTCGCAGACGACCTGGCCGTCGGTGACCGTGTCACCCGGCTGGACGTACCACTTGAGGATCTCGGCCTCGGTGAGGCCCTCGCCCACGTCGGGCATCTTGAATTCGCGGATCGTCATGAACGTGGCTCCTCAGAACGCCAGCGAGCGGTCGACGGCGTCGAGCACCCTGTCCAGGCCCGGCAGGTACTCGTCCTCCAGGCGGGCCGGCGGGTAAGGGGCGTGGAAGCCGCCCACGCGCAGGACCGGCGCCTCCAGGTGGTAGAAGCACCGCTCCGTGATGCGGGCCGCGATCTCCGCGCCCACGCCCAGGAACACCGGCGCCTCGTGGACGACCACGAGCCGGCGGGTCTTCTCCACCGAGGCCTGGATCCCGTCGAAGTCGACCGGGGACATCGACCGCAGGTCGACGACCTCCACCGACTTGCCCTCCTCGGCGGCCGCGGCCGCCGCCTCCAGGCAGACCTTCACCATCGGACCGTAGGCGGCCAGGGTGAGGTCGGAGCCCTCGCGGGCCACGCGCGCCTTGTGCAGCTGGTACGGGATGGCCTCGGTGTCGACCTCGCCCTTGTCCCAGTAGCGGCGCTTCGGCTCGAAGAAGATCACCGGGTCGTCGCTGAGGATGGCCTGCTGGAGCATCCAGTAGGCGTCGCTCGCGTTGGACGGGGAGACCACCTTGAGGCCCGGGACGTGCGCGAAGAGCGCCTCCGGGGACTCGCTGTGGTGCTCGACCGCGCCGATGCCGCCCGCGTACGGGATGCGGATGACGACCGGCATCTTGATCTTGCCCAGGGCGCGCGCGTGCATCTTGGCGAGCTGCGTGACGATCTGGTCGTACGCCGGGAACACGAACCCGTCGAACTGGATCTCGACGACCGGCCGGTAGCCGCGCAGCGCGAGGCCGATGGCCGTGCCGACGATGCCCGACTCGGCGAGCGGGGTGTCGATGACCCGCTCCTCGCCGAAGTCCTTCTGCAGTCCGTCGGTGATCCGGAAGACGCCGCCCAGCTTGCCGACGTCCTCACCCATGATCAGGACCTTGGGGTCCGTCTCCAGGGCCTTGCGCAGCGACTCGTTGAGCGCCTTCGCGATCGACATGCTTTTGAGTGTCGCGGTCTCGATGGCCATGGTGGTCACTCCCCACCCTCGAAGGACGCGAGGTAGGCGGCGAACTGCGCGCGCTCCTCGTCGACGAGCGCGTGCCCGTCCGCGTAGACGTTCTCGAAGATCGCCATGGTGTCCGGGTCGGGCATGGCGCGCACGACCTCGCGCACCCGCTTGCCCAGCGCCTCGCTCTCCGCCTCCAGGCCCTCGAAGAAGGCCTCGTCGGCGCCGCCGGTGGCCAGCAGGTGGGCCTTCAGGCGCAGGATCGGGTCCTTGGCCTCCCAGGCCACGGTCTCCTCGTCCCGGCGGTACTTGGTCGGGTCGTCGGAGGTGGTGTGCGCGCCCATCCGGTACGTGAACGCCTCGACCAGGGTCGGGCCCTCTCCCCGACGGGCCCGGTCCAGGGCCCAGCGGGTGACCGCGAGGCAGGCGAGGACGTCGTTGCCGTCGACACGGACGCCCGGGAAGCCGAAGCCCTGCGCGCGCTGGTAGAGCGGCACGCGCATCTGGCGCTCGGTCGGCTCGGAGATCGCCCACTGGTTGTTCTGGCAGAAGAACACCACGGGCGAGTTGTAGACGGCGGAGAAGTTGAAGGCCTCCATCACGTCGCCCTGGCTGGACGCGCCGTCGCCGAAGTAGGCGATGACCGCGGAGTCCGCGCCGTCCTTGGCCACGCCCATCGCGTAGCCGGTCGCGTGGAGCGTCTGCGAGCCGATGACGATCGTGTAGAGGTGGAAGTTGTTGGTGGTGGGGTCCCAGCCACCGTGGTTCACACCGCGGAACATGCCGAGCAGGTTGGTCGGGTCGACCCCGCGGCACCAGGCCACGCCGTGCTCGCGGTAGGTCGGGAAGACGTAGTCCTCGTCGTTCAGGGCGCGGCCGGAGCCGATCTGGGCGGCCTCCTGCCCGAGCAGCGAGGCCCACAGGCCCAGCTCGCCCTGGCGCTGCAGGGCGGTCGCCTCCCCGTCGAATCGGCGGGTCATGACCATGTCGCGGTAGAGCCCGCGCAGGTCCTCGGTGGTGATGTCGGCGACGAAGGGGGCGAACTCCGCGTTCTCCGCGTTGTCGACCCTGTCCCCTTCGGGCGTCAGCAGCTGTACGAGCTGAGGTTCGGCGTTCTGCGTCTGCGCGGTGGCAGCGGCGGGCTTGGCGGCGTTGGCCGCTCCTGCCGCCCGCTTGGTGCCGCTGCTGCGTCGCGGCTTGCGCGCGGCAGTGCTCTCCACGGTCACGTGTGCTCCTCCGTCGGTCCGGCACCCGGGTTCTCCGGGGTCCAGTGCGGCTCACCTGAACCTGTACCCGCGCACGGGGTGGGTGCGCGCTGCGTACGGGATTCAGGCGTGACAGGTGCCCCGGCGAGTGCCCTGCGCAATGCACGTTACCCAGTGCGCCGCATATCTGCGAAACCCCGTTTGACCTGGGATTTTGCTTGGATTTCCAAGTAAATCCGCCGGCGCGGGAACAACCACTGGTCACAGCCTTGCAGGGGCCGGGAACAACGGCACGTTATCCCGGGTAACTCCGGCAGGGAAGGGGTGAGTGTGTGAAACTGACTTCGTGCGCGAAGACGGAAAAATCAAGGTATTCCTCCTGGACGACCACGAAGTGGTACGCCGGGGTGTCCATGAGCTGTTGTCGGTCGAAGAGGACATCGAGATCGTCGGCGAGGCCGGCACGGCCGCCGACGCCCTGGTCCGCATTCCGGCCACCCGCCCCGACGTCGCCGTCCTCGACGTCCGCCTGCCCGACGGCAGCGGCGTCGAGGTGTGCCGCGAGGTGCGCTCCCAGAACGAGGACATCAAGTGCCTGATGCTGACCTCGTTCGCCGACGACGAGGCGCTGTTCGATGCGATCATGGCCGGCGCCTCGGGCTACGTCCTCAAGGCGATCCGCGGCAATGAGCTGCTCAGCGCCGTACGGGACGTGGCGGCGGGCAAGTCGCTGCTGGACCCCGTGGCCACCGCGCGGGTGCTGGAGCGGCTGCGCGACGGCAAGAACGGAAAGGGGGACGACCGCCTCTCCAACCTCACCGAGCAGGAGCGGAAGATCCTCGACCTGATCGGCGAGGGCCTGACCAACCGCGTCATCGGCGAGCGGCTGCACCTGGCCGAGAAGACGATCAAGAACTACGTGTCGAGCCTGCTCTCCAAGCTGGGCATGGAGCGCCGCTCGCAGGCCGCCGCGTACGTTGCCCGACTGCAGGCCGAGAAGCGCAACTGACGGTAACCGGCGCCGGGCGACCGGTGACGTACGGTGACGCCCCGTGGTCGCATGATTCCACGGGGCACATGGTTTCATTCGGGACCAACGTCCCCGATCATCGGGGCGGGCTCCTCTTTTCCGACCGATTGCCGGTATCGGAGAGTGGACTGCATGTCCCCAGAGGAACTCCACGCCATCGAACTGCTGCGCCGGGTGCCGTACGGCAGGGTGGCCACCAGCATGCGCGCGCTGCCCTTCCTCGCCCTCGCCCGCCACATCGTGGTGGACGGCAAGGTCGTCCTGAGAATGCACTCCGGCTTCGGCTACCACCAGGCGTGCAACGGGAGCGTGGTCGCCTACGGGGCCGACAACTTCAATTCCCGGGACCCCCGGCTGTGGTCCGTCCAGTTCACCGGAACCGCACAGATCGTCGAACCGACCAACGCGGAACTGGAACTTTTCGGTCCGGGTCCGCATTTCGTCGACGGGGCGGTCTTCGACCCGGTCTACATGCGGATCGAACCGCAGTTCGTCACCGTGCACGCCCTTGCCGGAAATCCGGACCGGCAGTTCCAGCACGCGCTCTGATACCGGGACCGGTACGGGAACGGACACACGGGAGCGGACCACACGGGAACGGACCACACGGGAACGGGCCCGGCGGAATTGATTCCGCCGGGCCCGTCCGCGTGCGCGGGTCGCGCCCCGGGTCATTCCTCCGAGCGGCCTCCGCCCGTCTCCACCGGCTTGGACGGCGAGGAGGACGGGCTCTTCGACGGGCTGGAAGAGGGGCTCTTCGACGTCGAGGGCGAGGTCGACGGGGACGTCGAGGGGGAGGTCGACGGCGTGGGCGACGGCTTGTAGGTCTGCGACGGGCGGGTGCTCGGGGTGTACGTGGGCTCGCTGTGCGAGGGGGTGTTGTCCTGGGTCTGCTGCGACGGCGTCGGGGACGGCGTGTTCTGCGTGCTCGGCTGGCCGGAGGAGCTCGTCACGGGCGTCGACGGATTGCCGCCGCCGCCCTTGCCGCTCACGCTGTTCACGGCGTACGCCACACCGCCGGCCACCGCGATGATCGCGAGCACCGCGAACAGCCACATCTTCCAGCGGCTCCCGCCGCGGTCCTCGTAGCCGTCGTAGCCGCCGCCGTGGCCGCCCTGGCCGTTGCCACCGCCGCCGCCCGGGAAGGCCGAGCCGTCGTCGGGGTTCAGCGGCGGCACCATCGGCTGCTGGAACTGCGAGGTCGAGGCGTGCGCGGAGTAGTTCGGCTGCCCGCCGTTCCCGCCGCCCACGGGCATGGCCGTGGTGGCCGCCGCCCCGCCCCGCCCGTGCGGCAGCGCCATGGTGACCGGGCCGGTATTCCAGGTGCCGGTGTTCGGCCCCTGGTCGTGCAGCATCTGGAGCGCGTACTGGACCAGCCCGCGCATCTCCTCGGCGCTCTGGAACCGGTCGTCCGGGTCCTTGGCCAGCGACCGCATCACCAGGCCGTCGAGCTCCTGCGGGAGGTGGCGCCCCTCCGGCAGCTGCGAGGGCGGCACGGGCGCGTCCTGCACGTGCTGGTAGACCACCGACAGCGGGGTCTCGCCGGTGAACGGGGGCCGCAGCGCGAGCAGTTCGTACAGCAGACAGCCGGTCGCGTACAGGTCGGAGCGGTGGTCCACGGCCTTGCCGAGGGCCTGCTCGGGCGACAGGTACTGCGGGGTGCCCATGACCATGCCGGTCTGGGTCATCGTCGACTGGGCGCCGTGCAGGGCACGGGCGATGCCGAAGTCCATCACCTTCACCGCACCGGTGTCCGTGATGATGACGTTCGCCGGTTTGATGTCGCGGTGCACGATTCCGTGCTGGTGCGAGTACGCGAGCGCCTCGAGCACGCCCGAGGTGATGATGAGGGCCTGCTCGGGGCCCGGGGCCTCGGCACTGATCAGCAGGTCGCGGATGGTGCGGCCCTCGACGAGCTCCATCACGATGTACGGGACGGTGTTCGGGCCGACCCGGTCCTCGCCCGAGTCGTACACGGCGACGACGGCGTGGTGGTTGAGCCCGGCGACGGACTGCGCCTCGCGCGTGAAACGGGCCTTGGAGACCGGGTCTTCGGCGAGGTCGGCGCGGAGCAGCTTCACCGCGACGGTGCGCCCCAGGCGCACGTCCTCGGCGGCGAACACCTCGGCCATGCCGCCGCGTCCGAGCCGGTGGGTCAGCCGGTACCGGCCGTCTCCGACCAGGCCGCCGGCGCCCCAGTGCTCAGGACCATCGGCCATCCCGGCGCCGTTTCCCTCGGGTTCGGGTGCCATCAGTCCTCGCCGTCGTCTCTATCGGCCGCCGCTCAGCGGTGTCCTCTGCCCTGGTGCTCCGATGAACGCTACAGCCTCGGAACCGGTCACCGTTCGGACAAGGGCGACCGTGGCCGTGTGGTCACGGAACGGGCACCTGGCTTGACGTGTGCTTGCCCTCCGGCAGACTGGGCGCGACATGCGCTCAGCCAGAGGCGTAGGGACACATCCCGAGGGGAAGCAACAGTCATGAGCCAGGACGGCACTCAGGGCCAGTACGCGGGCGGCTCTCTGGCCGGTGGCCGTTACCAGCTAAGGGACTTGCTGGGTGCGGGAGGCATGGCCTCGGTGTACCTCGCGTACGACTCGGCGCTCGACCGGCAGGTCGCCATCAAGACGCTGCACAGCGATCTCGGCCGCGAGCAGTCCTTCCGCGAGCGATTCCGCCGCGAGGCCCAGGCTGTTGCCAAACTGTCGCACACGAACATCGTCTCGGTCTTCGACACCGGCGAGGGCGAGGTGACGTTCGCCGGCTCCGGCGCGGCCGACGGCAGCGTGATGCCCTACATCGTCATGGAGTACGTGGAGGGGCAGCCGCTCGGCTCGGTGCTCGACGCGGACATCCGGCAGTACGGGGCGATGCCCGCGGACAAGGCGCTGAAGGTGACGGCCGACGTGCTGGCCGCGCTGGAGACCAGCCACGAGATGGGCCTGGTCCACCGCGACATCAAGCCCGGCAACGTGATGATGACCAAGCGCGGCGTGGTCAAGGTGATGGACTTCGGCATCGCCCGGGCCATGCAGTCGGGGGTCACCTCGATGACGCAGACCGGCATGGTCGTCGGCACCCCGCAGTACCTGTCGCCCGAGCAGGCGCTGGGGCGCGCGGTCGACGCCCGCTCCGACCTGTACTCGGTCGGCATCATGCTGTTCCAGCTGCTGACCGGCCGGATCCCCTTCGACGCGGACTCGCCGCTGGCCATCGCGTACGCCCACGTGCAGGAGGAGCCGGTCGCCCCGTCCTCCATCAACCGGTCGGTGACCCCGGCGATGGACGCGCTGGTGGCGCGGGCCCTGAAGAAGAACCCGAACGAGCGCTTCCCCACGGCCGCGGCCATGGGTGACGAGATCGCGCGCATCCTGGGGGCGGGCCAGACCGGTGCTCCGGCCATCGTCCCGGGCGCCACGACCGGCGGCAGCGGCGCCGGCGTGGCCTCGGCCGTGTTCCCGCCGGTGGACTCCGGCTTCCAGGCGCCTCAGCAATCGCTACAGCACCCGTACCAGGCGCCCCACACGCCCGCCCCCTCCCCGTACGCCCCCACGCCCGCCCCGCAGCCGCAGGCGCACGCCCAGGGCGGCTATGCGTACCCGCACACGCCCCCGCCGCAGCAGCAGTACGCGCCGTCGACCCCGCCGCCGTACACGATCTCCCCGACGGGCTCCGCGGCCCAGGCCGGGAACGGCGGCAAGCGGAACAGGCCGGTGGTCGTGGGCGCGGTCGCGGTGGCCCTGCTGGCGGTCGGCGGCCTGATCGCCGTGATCGTGGCGAACAGCGGCGACAAGGAGAAGGGCGGCGGCGACGAGGCCAAGCCCGGCTCCTCGACGTCCGCGTCCGCCAAGCCCGGGTTCAAGGGGCCGGACCCCACGCGCACGATCGACCCGAAGAAGTGCAAGGAGCCCACGAAGCACTACAGCGAGGCGGGCAAGTACCAGGCGCCGGACCTGCGCTACAAGAACCTGCTCTCCGTGAAGGAGTGCATCCAGGCCTCGGGCGGCAAGTACAAGATCGTCTACAAGGACGAGGCCGTGTACGGCCAGGACATGGTGCTGGAGCAGAGCCCGCAGCCCGACGACAAGATCGAGAAGGAGGGCACGGAGTACACGCTGACCGTGTCCAGCGGCAACCCGGGCTGATCCCACCGCGCCGCCGCCCCGCTCCCGGCGCACCCCCGGCGCAGCTCCCCGCGCAGCTCGCGCGCAACACACCGGCATCCCGGGCACCTCGATGAGGAGCCCGGGATGCCGGTTTTGCCCCACTATGTAAATCTGAGCGAGACATCCTGGCCTCCCCGGACCCCGCGTCCGGGGGACCCCCGCGGGACGGGAGGGGCACCCCGTGATCCAAGGCTTCCGTCCGCCGCGCCTGCTGGCCTGCGCCGCACTGGCCGCCGCCGCGCTCGCCTCCCTCGCCCCCGCACACGCCCTGGCCCTCGCACCGGCCCCGGGCACCGCCGCACGCGCCCCCGCGCCGCGCGCCTGGGAGCCGCACCCCGGGGCGCCCGACGCCGCACCGGAACGGCCCCGCGACGGGCTGGCCGGCAGCGCCGCCGGGGCCGGGCGGCCGCGGCCCGGCAGGCCCGTCACCGAGCCCGCCAACCCGGAGATGCTGGTGGCCTCCCGCCCCCTGCTCCCCGCACGGCCGCGTCCCGAACGGCCCGAGCGCCCCGATCCCCCCGAGCCGCCGCGGGTCGCGCCGACCCCGACCGCGGTGGTCGGCGCGATCGGCACCGGAACGAACGACCGGGCCGCCGACCTGGCCGCCCACATACTGCCGCTGGGCACCGGATTCGCCCTGATGGGAGTCGGCCTGGGCTACCTGGGCATGCGGCTGCGCAAGGGCCTGTAGGCCCACCGCGGGTACGACACCGGCAGCGGCCTCCCCCTGGCGGCGTACGCCCGGGGGTGGTTGCCGGGAGTGAACATACTCGGTATACATACTCGGTATGTCGATCCGCCACGGGCTTCTCGCCCTGCTAGAACGGGGTCCTCGGTACGGCTCGCAGCTGCGCACCGAGTTCGAATCCCGGACCGGCTCCACCTGGCCGCTCAACGTCGGGCAGGTGTACACCACCCTCGCCCGCCTGGAGCGCGACGGACTGGTCGCCCCCGGCGGCGAGGACACCGCCGGGCACACGCTCTACGCCATCACCGATGACGGACGGGCCGAACTGCGCCAGTGGTACGAACGCCCCGTCGACCGCACCAACCCGCCCCGCGACGAGCTGTCGATCAAGCTCGCCATGGCCGTGGGCGCGCCCGGCGTGGACATCCGCGCCGTCATCCAGTCCCAGCGGCACGCCACGATCAAGGCGATGCAGGACTACACCCGGCTCAAGGCCACCGCGCTGGCCGCCGTCGAGAGCGGACAGTCCCACGAACGTGACGACGTGGCCTGGCTGCTGGTACTGGAACAGCTGATCTTCCAGACCGAGGCCGAGGCCCGCTGGCTCGACCACTGCGAAGCCCGGCTCGTCCGGCTCTCCCGGCCGGCCGACGGGGGAGCCTCCGAGCCCCAGCCACCCCAGGCCGCCGCCGGAGCCGAGTCTCCCGCCCCGACCACCACCAACCGGCCCCACACCGCCCGCACGCGGCGGGGCTGAACCACCGTCCGGAGACCTCTCATGCCTGACCAGCGTCAGAACCAGCAGCCCGTGCTCCAGTTGGACCAACTCGTACGCACCCACGGCAGCGGCGCCACCGAGGTGCACGCCCTGCGCGGGATCAACCTCTCGGTACACCCCGGCGAACTCGTCGCCGTCATGGGCCCGTCCGGCTCCGGCAAGTCCACGCTGCTCACCCTGGCCGGCGGCCTCGACACCCCGACCAGCGGCCGGGTCGTCGTCGAGGGCACCGACATCACCACGGCGAACCGCAAGCAGCTGGCCGCCCTGCGCCGCCGCAGCATCGGCTACGTCTTCCAGGACTACAACCTGATACCCGCCCTGACCGCCGCCGAGAACGTGGCCCTGCCCCGCGAACTCGACGGCGTCTCCGCCCGCAAGGCCCGGGTCTCCGCCCTCGCCGCGCTGGAGGAGATGGGCCTGGGCCAGCTCGCCGACCGCTTCCCCGACGAGATGTCCGGCGGCCAGCAGCAGCGCGTGGCCATCGCCCGCGCCCTCGTCGGCGACCGCCGCCTCGTCCTCGCCGACGAGCCCACCGGCGCCCTCGACTCCGAGACCGGCGAGTCCGTCCTCGCCCTGCTGCGCTCCCGCTGCGACGCGGGCGCGGCCGGGGTCCTGGTCACGCACGAACCGCGGTTCGCCGCCTGGGCCGACCGCGTCGTCTTCCTGCGCGACGGCAGCGTCGTCGACGAGACCCTGCGCAGCCACGCCGACTCCCTGCTCTCGGGGCAGGCCGCACAGTGATCTCCTGGTACCACTCCTGGATCGCGGCCATCCGCATAGCCCGCCGCGACGCCTGGCGCGCCAAGGGCCGCAGCATCCTCGTCCTCGCGATGATCGCCCTGCCCATCGTCGGTGTCAGCGCCGTCGACCTCACCGTGCGCAGCTCCGAACTGACCGTCGCGCAGGAACTCGACCGCAGGCTGGGCGGCGCGGACGCGGAGATCGGGGCCTCCCCGATCAACGCGCCGATCTACCAGAACCCCAAGGGCGACCGCTACGCGCCGGTCGGCGGCTACGAGAAGTACGTACCGGGCGAGAAGGCCGACCAGGCCGATCCGCTGAAGGCCCTCCCGGCCGGCGCCGAGGTGGTCAAGGACACCGTCGGCCAGGCCAAGATCCGCACCACCCACGGGCTGCTCACCACGGACCTGCGGGAGGTCGACACCGACGACCCGATGGTGAAGGGGCGGATCACCCTCGACCGGGGCCGGCTGCCCCGCGAGGCCGGCGAGATCATCGCCAGCACCGCCTTCCTGGAGCAGTCCGGCTTCTTCGTCGGCTCCACCGTCACCCCGCGCGGCACGGACCTCTCGTACCGGATCGTGGGCGCCTACGAACTGCCCAGCACGCTGGGGGCGGTCGAGGTCATCGCCCGGCCGGACACCCTGCTCACCCCCGTCGACAAGGCCCTGCGCGCCGTCGACGTGCCCGGGGTGCGGGCCGACAGCAAGTACTTCGTCAAGGTCGGCGGCGATGGTTTCACGTGGAACATGGTCAAGGAGGCCAACGCCAAGGGCCTGCTGGTCATCTCCCGCGCGGCGGGCCTGAACCCGCCCGCCGACTCCGATGTGCCGCTGTACGCGCAGGAGTCCAAGGACCCGTACGGCATGGACGACGGCAACGCCGCCGAAATGGCCGTCCTGGCCACCGTCGTGGGCCTGGCCATGCTGGAGATCTGCCTGCTCGCCGGACCCGCCTTCGCGGTCGGCGCCCGGCGCTCGCGCCGCCAGCTCGGACTGGTCGGCGCCAACGGCGGCGACCGCCGCCACATCCGGGCCATCGTGCTCTCCGGCGGCCTGGTCATCGGCGCCGCGGCCGCCGTCGTCGGCACCGCCATCGGCATCGCCCTCACCCTCGCCCTGCGGCCGCTCCTCGAGGGCTACATGGGGGTGCGCTGGGGCGGGTTCGAGGTCCGGCCGCTGGAGCTGCTGGGCATCGCCCTGCTCGCGGTCGTGACCGGCCTGCTGGCCGCCATCGCCCCCGCGATCACGGCCTCCCGGCAGACCGTGCTGGCCTCGCTCACCGGGCGCCGCGGCGTGCGCCGCGCCAACCGGGTGCTGCCCGTCATCGGCCTGATCGCCGTCGCGGCCGGCGCCGCCATCGCCCTGTACGGGGCCGTGTCCGACATGGGCAGCCTGGTCGTCGCCGGCGGCAGCGCCCTCGCCGAGCTCGGCGTCGTCGCCCTCACCCCGGTCCTGGTCGGCCTCTTCGGGCGGATCGGCCGCTGGCTGCCGCTGTCGCCGCGGCTCGCGCTGCGCGACTCCGTGCGCAACCGGGGCCGTACGGCGCCCGCCGTCGCGGCCGTGCTGGCCGCCGTGGCCGGCACCGTGGCGGTGGCCACCTACCAGAACAGCCAGGACCTGCAGAACCGGCACGAGTACGTCGCCGAACTGCCCAGCCGGCACGGCCTGATCAGCGTCTCCGACAACAGCGCCCACAAGGAAGTGCCCGCCGTGCGCGAGGCTCTGTCCAAGGAGTTCTCGCTGTCCGTACGGGCCGACGCGGACCGTGTCGTGGTCGGCCGGCCCGGCTGCGACTCGTACTCGTCCGAAGCGGGCTGCGGGCGCGCCGAGCTCGTCCAGCCCAAGGAGAACCGCTGCCCGCTCTTCGACCCGGCGAACCGGTCGACCGAGTTCACCGACGCGCAGCGCAAGGAGCTCCGCAAGGACTGGCGCTGCCAGTACGCGGGCCACTACGCGCCGAACTCGGTGGTCGTCGCCGACGAGAAGCTGCTGACCGCGCTGGCCGTCACCGACCCCGGCACCGTCGCCGCGCTGAAGGCGGGCAAGCCCGTCTCCTTCTCGAAGCAGAACGTGAAGGACGACAAGGTCACCCTGCGGATCATCACCGACAACGAGGCGGCCGACGCCGCCCGCAGCAAGGGTGAGGACGAGCCGGGCGAGGACAAGGTGCTGGCCGTGCACCAGGCCCCCGAGGGCGTCGAAGGCTGGGGCGTCGAGCTCTTGCTGCCGCCGGCCGCGGCCAAGACCGCCGGTCTGACCACCGCCCCCTTCGGCTCGTACTTCGCCCTGGACGGACTGCCGACCAGCGAGCAGCGCCAGGCGCTGGACGGGTTCTTCGACACGATGGGCGTGGACGCCGAGCTCAAGATCGAGCAGGGCTACCAGGGCGACAACTCCGTCATCATGCTCGCGCTGGCCATCTTCGCGGGCCTGGTCACCATCGGCGCCGCCGGCATCGCCACCGGGCTGGCCCAGGCCGACGCCGAGGCCGACCTGAAGACGCTGGCCGCCGTCGGCGCCGCCCCGCGCGTGCGGCGCACGCTGAGCGGCTTCCAGTGCGGCGTGGTCGCCCTGATGGGAGTGGTGCTGGGGTCGGTGGCGGGCATCCTGCCCGCGGTCGGACTCCGGCTCACCGAGGCCCACGAGATGCGCAAGCGCCTGGAGGATGGGTACTCGCTCGTACTGGGCTCCACGAGCAAGGAGGTCTACGTGCCGATCGCCGTGCCGTGGGAGACCCTCGGCCTGCTGCTCGTCGCGGTCCCGCTGGGCGCCGCGCTGCTGGCGGCCCTGGTCACCCGCTCCAGCGGGGCACTGGCCCGGCGCGCAGCCGGCTAGCCGGACACACGCGGTAACCCCGTGCCTCCGTACAGGTTGGATCACGCCTGTACGGGGGCACACCGTGTGAGTACGGAGGTGTGCGAGAGAATGACGGCATGGAGATGCCGAGGAGTGAACGGTCGCAGGACAGTCCCCCGCACGTCCTGATCGTGGGACAGGACGGGATGGCGGTCGGCGGCGCCGATGACGAGTCGCGCGAGGTCCCGGTGACGGAGATGGTCGAACAGCCCGCCAAGGTCATGCGCATCGGCAGCATGATCAAGCAACTCCTGGAAGAGGTACGCGCCGCGCCTCTGGACGAGGCGAGCCGGGTCCGGCTCAAGGACATCCATGCCGCCTCGGTGAAGGAGCTGGAGGACGGCCTGGCCCCCGAGCTCGTGGAGGAACTGGAGCGCCTGTCCCTCCCGTTCACCGAGGAGGCCATCCCCTCGGAGGCAGAACTGCGCATCGCACAGGCGCAGTTGGTTGGCTGGCTGGAAGGCCTGTTCCACGGCATCCAGACGGCCCTGTTCGCGCAGCAGATGGCGGCGCGGGCCCAGCTCGAGCAGATGCGCCGCGCCCTCCCGGCGGGCGCCCCCACCGACGACGACGATGACGGCCACCACGGAGCGATCCGCTCGGGCCCGTACCTGTAAGTCCCCGCAGGCGGGGCCGGATGCCCGAAGGGCGATTCCGGCCCCGCCCGCGGGTACCTCCCTGCGGCAGCCGGCGCGGGTCCGGGGCGGAGCCCCGAGGCCTGGACCTCGACCCGCATAAGCCGCAGGTAAACGGCGCCCCCCGCCAGAGCCGCACCCCCCGCATACTCGAGGGCATGAGCTACGACGCCATCGTCCTGGCCGGCGGCGCGGCGCGGCGCCTCGGCGGGGCAGACAAGCCCGCCCTGAGCGTCGGCGGCCGCCCCCTCCTCGACCGCGTCCTCGACGCGTGCGCCGACGCCGCGACCACGATCGTGGTCGGCGGCCGCCGCCCCACCGCCCGCCCGGTGCGCTGGACCAGGGAGGATCCGCCCGGCGGCGGCCCCCTGGCCGCGCTGGACGCCGGACTGCGGCAGACCACCGCCGAGCTGGTCCTCGTCCTCTCCGCCGACCTGCCCTTCCTGGACCGGCAGACCGTACGGGACCTGCTGACCGCGCCCGGCGGGCAGGAGGGCGCCCTGCTGCGCGACCCGGACGGCCGGGACCAGCCCCTCGTCGCCGCCTACCGCGGCGAGCCGCTCCGCCGCGAGCTGGCCCTCCTCGCCACCGAACACGGCAGCCTCGCCGGGCTCCCGCTGCGCGCGCTCACCGCCGAACTGGACCTCACCCGTGTCGCGGCGCCGCCGTTCGCCTCGTTCGACTGCGACACCTGGGACGATCTCGCCGCAGCCCGGGCCCGGATCAGGGAGCATGGAACCGTGCTGGACCAATGGATCACCGCCGTCAAGACCGAGCTCGGCATCGACCTCCCCGTCGATGTCAAGGCCCTGCTCGACCTCGCCCGTGACGCCGCCCACGGCGTCGACCGTCCCGCCGCCCCGCTGACCACCTTCCTGGTCGGCTACGCGGCGGCGCGGGCCGAGGCCGCCGGGGCGGACCCCGCCCAAGCCGTCGCCGAGGCCTCCCGCAAGGCGGCCGATCTGGCGCTGCGCTGGGCCGCCGAGGCGAAGGCCGCCGACTCCGCCGACTCCCCCGACGCCACCCGAGAGAACGGCTCCGGATGACCCCCGCAACCCCGGCGACCCCCGCCGAACAGGCCCTCGACGAGGCCCTGGCCCTGGTCAGCCGCACCCCGGAGGGCGGCGGACCGGGCGGCGGCCCCGGCGGCGGCCATCGCGCCTGCCCCTGGCCGCGGGCCCGGGACACGGCCGCCCGCGCGGGCGGCGCCCGGCGCACGGCGGACCGCACCCACCGGGTCCCCCTGGCCGACGCCCTCGGCGAGGTGCTCGCCGCGCCCCTGGAAGCCCTGACCGACCTGCCGTCCTTCGACACCTCCGCCATGGACGGCTGGGCCGTCGCCGGTCCAGGCCCGTGGAGCGTCCGCGCCGGCGCGGGAGTGCTCGCCGGCTCCGACCGGCCCGAGCCGCTCGCGGACGGCGAGGCCGTACGGATCGCCACCGGAGCCCGGATCCCCGCCGACACCACCGCCGTCGTGCGCAGCGAGCACTGCCGCGAGAGCGGCAGCCAGCTCTTCGCGGACCGGCGCGTCCTCACCGGCCAGGACATCCGCCCGCGCGGCCAGGAGTGCCGCTCCGGCGACCTGCTGCTGCCCGCGGGATCGCTGGTCACCCCCGCCGTGCTGGGCCTGGCCGCGGCCGCCGGGTACGACGAGCTGACCACCCGGCCCCGCCCGCGCGTGGAGATCCTGGTGCTCGGCGACGAGCTGCTGACCGAGGGCCTCCCGCAGGACGGGCTGATCCGGGACGCGCTGAGCCCGATGCTCGGCCCGTGGCTCACCCGCCTGGGAGCCGAGGTCATCGGCACGCGCCGGCTCGGCGACGACCCCGCCGGCGCCGAGGCCCTGCTCAAGGCCGTCACCACCTCCGACGCCGATGTCGTCGTCACCACCGGCGGCACCGCCTCCGGCCCCGTCGACCACGTGCACCCCGTACTGGCCCGCGCCGAAGCCGAACTCCTGGTCGACGGCGTCGCGGTGCGCCCCGGCCATCCGATGCTGCTCGCCAGGATCGGCGCCCCGGGCGAGGGCCGGCACCTGGTGGGGCTGCCCGGGAACCCGCTCGCCGCCGTCTCCGGGCTGCTGACGCTGGCCGAACCGCTGCTGCGCGCCCTCGCCGGCCGCCGCCCGCGCCCCCGCTACACGGCCGCGGTGCAGGGCGAGGTACCGGGCCACCCGCACGACACCCGGCTGGTCCCGGTCCTGCTGAGCGGCGAGCACGCGCAGCCGCTGCGCTACAACGGTCCCGCGATGCTGCGCGGCGTGGCCGCCGCCGACGCGCTGGCCGTCGTACCGCCGCACGGCGCGCGGTCCGGGCAGGAGCTGGAGATCCTCGACCTGCCGTGGGCCTCCGGGGGATGTTTCACGTGAAACTCCACGCCCGCGACGCCATGGCCCGCGGCGCCGACGAGAAACTCGTCTCCCGGCGCATCAAGCTCCCCCGGCGGATCGTCGAGAAGCCGCTGCAACAGGTCGCCAAACGCCTGCTGATGGCGCTGTTCGTGCTGTTCCTGACGGTCATGATCGTGTGGCTGGACCGCAAGGGCTACCACGACAACGCCAACGAGTCGGTCGACTTCCTCGACTGCGTCTACTACGCGACCGTGACCCTGTCGACGACCGGCTACGGCGACATCGTCCCGTACAGCGACAGCGCGCGGCTGGTGAACATCCTGCTGATCACCCCGCTGCGCATCCTGTTCCTGATCATCCTGGTCGGCACCACCCTGGAAGTGCTCACGGAGCGCACGAGGGAAGAGTGGCGGCTGAGCCGCTGGAGGAAGAACTTGCGCGAGCACACGGTGGTCGTCGGCTTCGGCACCAAGGGCCGCTCGGCCCTCCAGACCCTGCTGGCCACCGGCCTCTCCCGAGATCAGGTCGTCATCGTCGACCCGAGCGCCAAGGTGATCGACACGGCCAACGCCGAGGGCTTCACCGGCGTGGTCGGCGACGCCACGCGCTCCGACGTGCTGCTGCGGGCCGAAGTGCAGAAGGCCCGGCGGATCATCATCGCCACACAGCGCGACGACACTGCGGTACTGGTCACGCTGACGGCGCGGCAGCTCAACCGGGGCGCGAAGATCGTCGCGGCGGTGCGCGAGGAGGAGAACGCCCCGCTGCTGCGCCAGTCGGGCGCGGACGCGGTCATCACGAGCGCGAGCGCGGCGGGCCGGCTGCTGGGCCTGTCGGTCCTCAGCCCGAGCGCGGGAACCGTGATGGAGGACCTGATCCAGCAGGGCAGCGGCCTCGACATCATCGAGCGGCCCGCCAACCGGTCCGAGGTCGGCAAATCGGTGCGCGAGACGGAGGACCTGGTCGTGAGCGTGCTGCGCGGCCACCGGCTGCTTCCGTACCACGATCCGCACGCGAGCCCGATCCAGCTGACGGACCGTCTCATCACCATCGTCCGGGCGGCTCCGCCGACTTCACCGCCGGTGACGCTGCCGTCTCCTGACTAGAGGCCCCGGATCGCGTAGCCTCCGGGCCATGCATGCGATCACGATCGAGCAGCCGGGCGGCCCCGAGGCCCTGGTGTGGAGCGATGTACCCGATCCGGTGGCGGGCGAGGGCGAGGTCCTCGTCGAGGTCGCGGCGAGCGCCGTGAACCGTGCCGACGTCCTCCAGCGCCAGGGCTTCTACGATCCACCGCCCGGTGCCTCGCGCCACCCCGGCCTGGAGTGCTCCGGCCGGATCTCGGCGGTGGGGCCGGGGGTGTCGGGCTGGTCGGTGGGCGACGAGGTGTGCGCCCTGCTGGCGGGCGGCGGGTACGCGCAGAAGGTGGCCGTGCCGGTGGGCCAGCTGCTGCCCGTACCGGCGGGCGTGGACCTGGTGACGGCGGCCGCGCTGCCCGAGGTCGTCGCGACCGTGTGGTCGAACGTGTTCATGGTGGCGGGCCTGCGGCCCGGCGAGACCCTGCTGGTGCACGGCGGAGCCAGCGGGATCGGGACGATGGCCGTCCAGCTGGCGAAGGCGGTGGGCGCGACGGTCGCGGTGACGGCCGGCGGCCCCGAGAAGCTGGCCCGCTGCAAGGAGCTCGGCGCCGACATCCTGATCGACTACCGCGAGCAGGACTTCGTGGCCGAGCTGCGGGCGGCGACGGGCGGAGCCGGCGCGGACGTCATCCTGGACATCATGGGCGCCAAGTACCTCTCCCGGAACGTGGACGCCCTCGCGGTGAACGGCCGGCTGGCCGTCATCGGCCTCCAAGGCGGGGTGAAGGCCGAACTGAACCTGGGCGCGCTGCTGTCGAAGCGCGCCGCCATCACCGCCACCTCGCTGCGGGCGCGTCCGCTGGAGGAGAAGGCGGCGATCATCGCGGCGGTCCGGGAGCACGTGTGGCCGCTGGTCGCGGCGGGCCGCGTGCACCCGGTGGTGCACGCGACGTTCCCGATCGCCCAGGCCGCCGAGGCCCACCGGGTCCTGGAGTCGGGCAGCCACGTGGGCAAGCTCCTGCTCACCGTCTGAGCCCGGCTCCCGCGGGCACCTCCCGGCGGTGGCCGGGGGGAGCGGGGCGGGGGAGGGGCCGCGAAGCAGCCTCTCCCCCGCCGGACGGCTACAGGCTGCGCAGCAGGACCGCCGGGGACTCGACGCAGTCGGCCACGTAGCGGAGGAACCCGCCCGCCGTGCCCCCGTCGCAGACCCGGTGGTCGAACGTCAGCGACAGCTGCACGACCTGACGGACGGCCAGCTCCCCGCCGTGCACCCACGGCTTGGCGATGATCCGGCCGACCCCGAGCATCGCCGCCTCCGGGTGGTTGATGATCGGCGTGGAGCCGTCGACCCCGAACACCCCGTAGTTGTTCAGGGTGAACGTCCCGCCCGTCAGGTCCGCCGGAGCCAGCTTCCCGGCCCGCGCCAGCTCCGTCAGCCGGGCGAACTCCGCCGACAGCGACTCGGGGCTCCGGCCCTGCGCGTCCCGGACCACCGGGACCATCAGGCCGCGCTCGGTCTGCGCGGCGAAGCCCAGGTGCACGGCCGGCAGCCGGACGATCTCGCCCGACGCCAGGTCCACCGTGGAGTTGAGCTCCGGATGGCGGGCCAGCGCGGCCGTGCAGATCCGCGCCAGCAGCGCGAGCACCGAGATCTTGGGCCCGCCGACGGCGTTCATCGCCGCCCGGGCCGCCATCAGCTCGGTGGCGTCCGCGTCGACCCAGCAGGTCGCGTCCGGAATCTCCCGCCGGCTGCGCGACAGCTTCTCGGCCACCGCCCCGCGGACCCCCTTGAGCGGGATCCGCTCGCCCTGCACCGCCACCGCCGCGGCGGCGGAGGCGGGGGCGCGGGCCGGCTCGGGCGCCCGCAGAGCGGCCAGCGCCGCTTCGACGTCCGCCCGCAGGATCAGGCCCTCGGGACCCGACCCGTGCAGCGCGCGCAGGTCGACCCCGTGGTCCTTGGCCAGCTTGCGCACCAGCGGCGAGATGACGGCGACCGGCCCGGCGGGAGCCACCGGAACCGGAGCCACCGGAGCCGCGGGAGCCACCGGAGCCGTGGCGACGGGCGCCGGAGCCGTGGCGACGGGCGCCGAGACCGCGGCGGTGACGGGTCGCACCCGTCGCCGACGCGCCGGACGCGAGTCGTCCGCGCCGTACCCGATCAGGGGCCGCGGCACATTGCCGGAACCCTCGGCTCCTGGCTCCGGAGCCGCCACGGCCCCGGAGGGCACCGACTGCGCACCCACCGCCACGGTGATCAGCGGGGCCCCGACCGGGAGCTCCTGCCCCTCCTCGCCGAAGCGGGCCGTGACCACGCCCCCGTACGGGCAGGGCACCTCCACCATCGCCTTGGCCGTCTCGACCTCGACGACCGGCTGGTCGACGGCGACGACATCGCCCACCGCCACCAGCCAGCGCACGATCTCGGCCTCCGTCAGGCCCTCGCCGAGATCCGGCAGCTTGAATTCCATGACCTGCGGCATCAGTTCTCCCACTGCAGGCGGGCGACGGCGTCCAGGATCCGGTCCACTCCCGGCAGGTGGTGCTTCTCCAGCATCGGCGGCGGGTAGGGGATGTCGAAGCCCGTCACCCGCAGCACCGGCGCCTCCAGGTGGTGGAAGCAGCGCTCCGTCACCCGGGCGGCGATCTCCGCGCCCGGTCCGCCGAAGCCCGCGGCCTCGTGGACGACCACCGCGCGCCCGGTCCGGCGTACGGACGCCACGACCGTGTCCTCGTCGAAGGGGACCAGCGAGCGCAGGTCCACGACCTCCAGGTCCCAGCCCTCCTCGCGGGCCGCCTCGGCCGCCTCCAGGCACACGGGCAGCGAAGGCCCGTAGGTGATCAGCGTCGCGCTCGTGCCCGTCCGCCGGACCAGGGCCTTGCCGATCCCCGGCACCGCCGCCGGAGCCTGCGGCGACCAGTCCGCCTTCGACCAGTAAAGCCGCTTGGGCTCCAGGAAGACCACCGGGTCGTCGCTCGCGATGGACGCGCGCAGCAGCCCGTACGCGTCCTCGACCGTCGCCGGGGTCACCACGTGCAGGCCGGGCGTGGCCACGTAGTACGCCTCGGAGGAGTCGCAGTGGTGCTCCACCCCGCCGATCCCGCCGCCGTACGGCACCCGGATGGTGATCGGCAGCGGCATCGCGCCGCGCGTGCGGTTGCGCATCTTGGCCACGTGCGAGATCAGCTGCTCGAAGGCCGGGTAGGCGAACGCGTCGAACTGCATCTCCACGACGGGCCGCAGCCCGTACATGGCCATGCCGACCGCCGCGCCCAGGATCCCGGCCTCCGCGAGCGGGGTGTCCGTACAGCGGTCCTCGCCGAACTCCTTCGCCAGCCCGTCCGTGATCCGGAAGACCCCGCCGAGCGTGCCGACGTCCTCCCCCATGACGTGGACCGTCGGGTCCTCGGCCATCGCGTCGCGCATCGCGCGCGTCAGGGCCTGCGCCATCGTCGCGGGCTTGGCCCCCGCCTTGGCCGCCTTCGCCGCCACCGTGGTCATGCGTCTCCCTCCGCGTCCAGCTCGGCGCGCAGCAGGGCGGCCTGTTCGCGCAGCCTGCCGGTCTGCTCCGCGTAGACGTGCGCGAAGAGGTCCATCGGGTCCAGCACCGGGTCCGCGTTCATCCCCTCGCGCAGCGAGGCGGCCATCGTCTCCGCCGCGTCGCGCGCCTCCTGGATGCCCGCCTCGTCGAGGATCCCGCGCGCGGTCAGCTCGCGCTCCAGCAGCTCGACCGGGTCGTGCGCCTTCCAGGCCTCGACCTCGGCGTCGCCGCGGTAGCGGGTGGCGTCGTCGGCGTTCGTGTGGGCCTCCATCCGGTAGGTGACGGCCTCGATCAGGGTCGGACCGCCGCCGGCCCGGGCCCGCCGGACGGCCTCGGTGAGCACCTCGTGCATGGCGGCCACGTCGTTGCCGTCGACCAGCCGGCCGGGCATCCCGTAGCCCACGGCCTTGTGGGCCAGCGTCGGGGCGGCGGTCTGCTTGGCGAGCGGAACGGATATCGCGAAGCCGTTGTTCTGCACGAGGAAGACGACCGGTGCCTGCCAGACGGCGGCGAAGTTCAGGGCCTCGTGGAAGTCGCCCTCGCTGGTGCCGCCGTCGCCGACCATGGCCAGGGCCACGACGTCGTCGCCGCGCAGCCGGGCCGCGTGCGCCAGTCCCACCGCGTGCGGCAGCTGGGTGGCGAGCGGGGTGCACAGCGGGGCGATCCGGTGCTCGCGCGGGTCGTATCCGGTGTGCCAGTCGCCGCGCAGGAGGGTCAGGGCCTGTACGGGGTCCAGTCCGCGGGCCACGGCCGCCAGGGTGTCGCGGTAGCTCGGGAAGAGCCAGTCCTGGTCCTCGAGGACGAGGGCGGCCGCGATCTCGCAGGCCTCCTGGCCGACGGTGGACGGGTAGACGGCGAGCCGCCCCTGCTTGGTCAGCGCGGTGGCCTGCGCGTTGTAGCGGCGGCCGCGCACCAGCTCGGCGTAGCAGCGGCGCATCAGCGCGGGGTCGAGCCGGTCCGCCGCCGGCGTGCCGAGGACCCGGTAGGGCTCGGCGTCCGGGAGCAGCGGAGCGGCGTCCGTACGGGGCCTCCAGGCGGGCGGCGGGGTGGGTCGGTGGGACGCACCGGCACCGGGCAGCTCTTGGACCGTCATGGCGGCGTACACCTCCTCGTGGGAAGCGGGCAGGGCGACGGCTCGGGTGTGAGGCGCCTCACCTACCGATTGTTCGGTTGTCCGCGCAATTTGGCTACAGGCGGCTCCAGGCTGTGGACAAACTGGCGCCGGGGCCCTGGGATGGATGCAGGACGTCCAGGAGAGGGAGGCATCGGGCAATGCCGGATGAACAAATGGCCGGAGCGGGTGCCGCGGCGGTCCCGCCGGGGGCCACCCCCGGAGTCCCACCGGTACCTTCCGTTCCGCCCCGCCCCCTGGACCCGATCGACCGGTCGATCATGCGGCTGCTCCAGGCGGACGGCCGCGCGTCGATACGCTCGGTCGCCGAACAGGTCCACGTGTCCCGCGCCAACGCCTACGCCCGCATCAACCGGCTCATCGACGACGGGGTGATCCGGGGGTTCACGGCCCGCGTCAACCACGAACGGGCCGGTCAGGGCGCCTCCGCCTACATCACCCTGAAGATCGTCCAGAACTCCTGGCGGACGGTCCGCGAGAAGCTCCGCGAGCTGCCGGGGGCCGCGCACATCGCCCTGGTCAGCGGGGACTTCGACGTCCTCCTGCTGGTCCACACGCCGGACAACCGGACCCTGCGCGAGCTGGTCCTGACCCGCCTCCAGTCCATCCCGGAGGTGCTGTCCACGCGCACCCTGCTGGTGTTCGAGGAAACGGACCTGCTGGATCCGGGCCCGGGCCCGTCCGGACCCCCGGCGCTCACCGAGGAGTAGGCCGTACGCGTGACAGCGCCCCGGGACGGGCTCGGAAGCCCTGTCCCGGGGCGCTGCGCGCGAGGCCGGCTATCCCAGGATCACTGGGTGTCGTAGTAGCCGAAGAGGTCGACGACGAGGTCGGTCTCCTCCCAGCCCTGGTTCCAGAAGTCGACGATGCCGTGCGGGCCCGACGTGGCCTGCACCAGGTTCGCGACGGTCTTGCCCTTCGTCCAGTTCAGGGCGGAGGACGTGGGCCGCTCGGGCCGGACCTGGGTGCCGTTCTCGTACTGCTCCGGCGAGTTCGGGTCCGGGGCCACCGACAGGAAGCCGTCGCCGGCCGTGTCGGTGACGGTGGTGTTCAGCACGAAACCGGACACGCCGGTGTCACCCGGCTCCCAGCCGGCCAGCTGGACGGCCAGGTAGCTGCGGGCATCCATCCGGCCGAACGCGCCGTCGGGGTCGCGCGTGTCCAGCCAGCGCACCGGCAGGGAGGACATGAGGGCGCCCTTGCCCTCGGGGCTGTAGTGGCCGACGACGTCCACCACGACGTCGGTCCCGGCCCAGGCGCTGTTGCGGATGCCGATCGTCCCGTCGGGGCCGACCGGCACGATCACCGAGTTGGCGACCGTCTGGCCGGCGGTGAAGTTCACGCTGGACGCGAGCGGGATCCGGCCGCCGCTCGGGTAGACGACCAGGTGGCCGGCTTCCTTCGGGTTGGTCACCGTCACGTTGAGCGCCACGGCCTTGGCGTTCTGAGGCACCCCGCGCAGGCCGGCGATCTGCGTGGCGAAACCGGTCTGGCCGGGGACCTGGCCCTTGGCGCTGCCGAGGCCCGAACGGGTGTCGACGAAGCGGGACGGGGCCATCGGCGTGTAGCCGTTGGCCGCCGTCTGCGTGAAGTAGCCGGTGATGTCGGCGATCAGGTCGACCGACTCCCAGCCGCCGTTGAACAGCTCCACGTAACCGTCCTCGCCGACCGGCACGATGACCAGGTTCGGGACGGTCTGTCCGGCCTCGAAGTTCACGTTCGAGGCGTCCGGCCGGTGGGTGCCCGAGGGGTGGGCGGTGATGTGCCCGCCGCTCGTGGTGTTGGTGACGGTCACGTTGAGGGCCACGGCGGTGACCTTCTCCGGGATCCAGCCGTACCCGCTGACCTGCACCCGGGCACTGCTCCGCGGGGCGACCTTGGCCTTCGGCGCGCGGAAGCCGTCCCGGGTGTCCAGCAGGCGCGTGGGGTCGTGCGGGGTGAACTCGGAGCCCAGGGTCGTGATCGTGACCTCGTTCTCGCGGTAGACCTTGTTCGCCGGGTCGTCCACGCCGACCGAGATCTCGTACGCGCCGGGCTTCTCGTAGACGTGGTGGTTCTCCAGCGTGACGGAGCCGCCCGCGGGGATCCGCTCCAGGACGCCGTCGCCCCAGTTGATGACGACGCTCAGCTTCGCGTCCACGCTGGTGATGACGGTTTCCAGGTGGATGCCGCGCGCGGTGGTGTTCGTCGCGGTCAGAGCGATCTTCAGGTCCGGATTGCCGGTGACGGCACCCTCCGCCCGGGCCGCGGCGGAGTCCCCCTTCCGGACGGTCTTGTCGGCGGCGCTCGTGAAGGTCTTGGCCTTCGGCACGGCGGCCTGCTTCAGGTCCGGGCCCTTCGCCGCCCGGTGGACGGCGGGCGCGGACGGATCCGCGGCCTGGGCCGCCCCCGGCAGGAACGCGATGCCGGCCGCGGCGATGGCGGCAGCAGAAACCATGAGACGGCGACTGTGCACCGGCCCTCCCCCGTTATTCGTTTCTGAGCACAACTGTCCTGAACGCGTTGGCTTGAACGCGCTCCAGATCGAATCCCGCTCAGATTACAGAGCCCCCTGATGGCCGGTCAGCGGGGTCCCGCATGGCGGTCAGCGGACCGTCCGCAGCCCGTCGAGGGCCATGTGCACCACCGCGTCGGCGAGTTGGTCGGGTCCCGTGCCCGGGTGCGGGCGGTACCACTCCACCAGGGAGTTCACCATCCCGAACAGGAGGCGGGTGGCGAGCCGGATGTCCACGTCCGCCCGCAGGTCCCCGTCGGCGGCGGCCGCCTTGAGGAGGTCCGCGACCTGGTGGTCGAACTCGCGGCGGCGCTCCAGGGCCCAGCGCTCGGTCCGCGTGTTGCCGCGCACGCGCAGCAGCAGGGTCACGTACGGCAGCTCGCCGACGAGCACCTCCACCGTGCGGCGCGTGACGTACTCGACGCGCTCGACCGCCCGCCCCCGGACCGCGCCGGGCTCCTCCAGGACGGCGAAGAGCCCGTCGAGGGCGCGGCTCACGGCCCGGCGCAGCAGCTCCTCCTTGCCGGCCACGTGGTGGTAGATCGAGGACTTCGAGATGCCGGCGGCCTTGGACAGGTGCTCCATCGAGGTGCCGTCGTAGCCGCGCTCGTTGAAGACCTGGACGGCGACCGACAGCAGGGTCTCGGGGGTGTAGGTGTCCCGTTTCGCCGTCGTCACGCGCTCTCCCCCGTCGTGTCGTCCTCGCCTGCGGCGTACTCCGCTTCCTCTTCCACCGCGTCCGCGTCCGCGGCGTAGCCCAGCCGGAACAGCGCCAGCGAGGGCGCGTACCGGCCGCCGGGACAGCGCTCGTCGAGGTGGTGCAGCAGGTCGTAGGCCCAATCGCGGCCCAGGCGCTCGTGCCATTCGGACGGGCCCAGCGGGTAGTTGACGCCCAGGCGCATCGCCGTGTCGATGTCCTCGGCTGTGGCCACCCCGCGGGCGACGGCGTCGGCCGTCAGGTCGATCAGCATCGCGACCGTGCGGGCGACGATCATGCCGGGGACGTCGCCGATGACGGAGACCTTCTTGCCGAGCTTCTGGAACAGGCCGACAGCCTCGGCGAGGGTCCGCTCGCTCGTGTCCTCGCTGGCGGAGAGCGCGATCCGGGTGGCTCCCCGGTAGTCCAGCGCGAGGTCGAAGTAGACGACGTCGGCGAACTCGACGGAGGTCTTCCCGTCCGCGAGCACCAGCTGGCCCTCCCCGGGCAGCTGGATGTACGGGCCGCCGTGCTCGGTGGCGGTGACCGCGATCCCGGCCTCCTCGAACAGGTCGGCCAGCTCGGCCGCGGGCCCGAGGTCGCCGACCACGGTCACCTTGGCCGGGGCCTCCTCGGGGGCGGCCGTGTGCGGCTGCGGCGCGCCGGCGTCGGGACCGTACGGGAACCAGCCGTGCCCCGTTTTGCGGCCGAGGCGGCCCGACTGGACCAGCCGGCGCTGCGCGAGGGAGGGGGTGAATTTGGGGCTGCGGAAGAAGGACTCCCACACCGAGCGGGTCACGGCCTCGTTCACGTCCTGGCCGATCAGGTCGGTCAGCTGGAACGGGCCCATCTTGAAGCCGCCGCTCTCGCGGAGCACGGCGTCGACGGTGGCCGGGTCGGCGCCCTGCTCCTCGTATACCGAGAAGGCCTCGGCGTAGAAGGGGCGGGCGATCCGGTTGACGATGAAGCCGGGGGTGTCGGCGCAGCGGACCGGCGTCTTCCCCCAGCCCAGGACGGTGCGGTACGCGCGCTCGGCGGCGACCGGCTCGGTCGCGAAACCGCTGATCACCTCGACGAGGGGGAGCAGCGGGGCCGGGTTGAAGAAGTGCAGGCCGAGGAAGCGGCCGGGGTGCGCGAGGCCCGCGGCGAGCTCGGTCACGGAGAGGGAGGAGGTGTTGGTGGCCAGCAGCGCGTCCGGCGAAACCACCTCTTCGAGTGCGGCGAAGAGCGTCTGCTTGACGCTGACGTTCTCGACCACCGCCTCGATGACCAGGGCGGCCCCTGCGAGGTCCGCGAGGGCGCCCGCCGGAGCGATCCGGCCGATCGCGTCCTCGGCCTCGGCGCGATCCAGGCGGCCCTTGGCGGCCATCCGCTCGACGCGGTCCTGCACCATGCCGACGCCGTCGGCGGCGAGCGCGGCGTCGATGTCGTAGATCAGCACGCGGTGACCTGCGAGAAGGGCGACCTGGGCGATGCCCTGGCCCATGGTGCCCGCGCCGACGACCGCCACAGTGCGGGACCGCTCGATTGCTGTCATGTCCTGATCCTCCCGCACCGACTTGTCCACAGGTCCGCCGGGCCCTCTTGTCCCGACCGATCGTTCGGTTACTCTAACTCCAGTCTGCTCTCCTTCGCCCGGCTCAACGAGGAGTTGGTCCCTGATGGCCGCCGAGCTCACCGTCCCCCAGCTGTCCGCCAAGCACCGGCCCACCCTGGACCAGGCCCTGTCGGCTATCCGCAGCCGCGCCTACTGGTCCCCGCACCCCGAACACCCCAAGGCGTACGGCGAAACCGCCCCGGCCGACGGGCTCGCCGCCTTCGAGGCCGTCCGCGGCACCCGGCTGGACCTGGGGCAGCCCGGCACCGACGGCTGGACCGGCGGCGAGGTCTCCCCGTACGGCCCGGAGCTGGGCGTCGAGTATCCGCACGTGGACCCGGACGTGCTGCTGCCCGCGATGAAGGCGGGCATGGCCGCCTGGCGCGACGCGGGCCCCGAGGCGCGCGCCCTGGTCTGCATCGAGATCCTGGCCCGGATCAGCGCCCGGACGCACGAGTTCGCGCACGCGGTCATGCACACCAGCGGCCAGGCGTTCATGATGGCGTTCCAGGCGGGCGGCCCCCACGCGCAGGACCGCGGCCTGGAGGCGGTGGCCTACGCGTACGAGGAGCAGACCCGGGTCCCGGGGCGGGCCGACTGGTCGAAGCCGCAGGGCAAGCGGGACCCGCTGGACCTCGGCAAGACCTTCACGGCGGTCCCGCGCGGCATCTCCCTGATGATCGGCTGCAACACCTTCCCCACCTGGAACGGCTACCCGGGCCTGTTCGCCTCCCTGGCCACCGGCAACGCGGTGCTGGTCAAGCCGCACCCGCGGGCCGTCCTCCCGCTGGCGCTCACGGTCCAGGTGGCCCGCGAGGTCCTCGCCGAGGCCGGGTTCGACCCGAACCTGGTGGCCCTGGCGGTGGAGCGGCCGGGCGAGGGCATCGCCAAGGCCCTGGCGCTGCGCCCCGAGATCAAGCTGATCGACTACACCGGCTCCACGGAGTTCGGCGACTGGCTCGAGGCGAATGCCCGCCAGGCGCAGGTCTACACGGAGAAGGCCGGCGTCAACACCGTGGTCGTGGACTCCACCGACGACTACAAGGGCATGCTGTCGAACCTCGCGTTCTCCCTCTCCCTGTACAGCGGCCAGATGTGCACCACCCCGCAGAACCTGCTGATCCCGCGCGACGGCATCGCGACGGACGCCGGGCACAAGACGTACGACGAGGTCGTGGCCGACCTCGCGGCCTCGGTCGGCGGCCTGCTGGGCGACGACGCGCGGGCCAACGCCCTGCTCGGCGCCCTGGTCAACCCGGGCGTCAAGGCGAGGCTGGAGGCGGCGGCCGCACTGGGCGAGGTCGCGCTGGCCTCCCGCGAGGTCGTCAACCCGGAGTTCCCGGACGCGGTGGTCCGCACCCCGGTGATGGTCAAGCTGGACGCGTCCAAGCCCGACCCGGAGGCCGCGTACCTCTCGGAGTGCTTCGGCCCGGTCTCCTTCGCGGTGGCCGTGGACTCCACGGCGGACGCCCTGGAGCTGCTGCGCCGCACGGTCCGCGACAAGGGCGCGATGACGGTGGGCGCGTACACGACGTCCGCCGACACCGAGCGGGCGATCGAGGAGGTCTGCCTGGAGGAGTCCGCGCAGCTCTCCCTGAACCTGACCGGCGGGGTCTACGTCAACCAGACCGCGGCCTTCTCGGACTTCCACGGCTCGGGCGGCAACCCGGCGGCGAACGCGGCGCTGTGCGACGGCGCGTTCGTCTCCAACCGCTTCCGCGTGGTGGAGGTCCGCCGCCAGGCGTAACCGCCTGACACGGCGCCCCGGCCCGGGCGGACCGCCCCCTCCTCCCGCTACTCCTGGATCTCCCGCGACTCCTGAGCGAAGATGCGGGAGGAGGCGTCCGTCTGGGCCATCCGGCGCAAGGCCGCGAACATCGCGTCGCCCACCACCGTGCCGACGACCACCGCCTCCACCAGGCCCTCGCGGTCCAGCCGGCGGCGCGCGGTGTAGTCGAGATCGGCCCGGCCCACCCGCTGCGCCGCCTCGGCGTACTCGTCGAGCACGTCGGCGAAGGAGCCGTGACCCACCCGCCCGAGCGAGGCCAGGGCCGCCACCAGCGCCTCGGCGGCCGGATGATCGGCAGGCACGCGCCAACCGCGCTCCTCGATCAGCCGCACCACCCGCTCCCGGGCCAGCACCCGCTCGGCGTCGTCCGGCGCGCCGCCGCCGTACTCGGGCACCAGCCGATGGGCCGCGGTGCCGAGCAGCTTGTGCACCGGCCGCTCCTTGTCGTCGATGGCCGCGAGGACGTCCCCGATGGCCGCCACCGACAGCCCGCCCACCTCCAGCAGAGCCCGGACCAGGCGTAGCCGCCGCTCGTGCCCGTCGTCGTAGCTCGCCTGGTTGGGGCTGCTCAGCTCGCCCGGCGGGAGCAGGCCCTCCCGGACGTAGTACTTGATCGTCGGTACCGGGACCCCGGTACGGCGGCTCAACTCTCCGATGCGCATGGCGTGTTCACTCGTTTCTCCTTGCCCGTTCCCCGCCCATCATAGATAGTGTGACTATCAGATAGCGGCGAGCGTCGCTATCCATACTCAGGGGGGCTCATGTCCGCGCCGAAGTCCGCTTCACTGTCCGCGTTACGTACCTGGCACCGCCCACTGACCCTCTTCGCCGCAGTGATGGCGGTGTGGGCCGTCGGCTCGGCGGTGGGCCTCGCCGTCGACGACCGGATGCTGGTGGGTGCGCCCATCTGGGCCAAGCCCTTCAAGTTCGCCGTCTCCTTCACCGGCTACTCCCTCAGCCTGGCCTGGATGATCTCGCTGGCCGTCGCGGCCCGCCCGCGCCTGCGCAGGCTCGCCTGGTGGGCCGGGACGGTCGTCGCCGTGACGAGCCTGCTGGAGATGCTGCTGATGACGGTCCAGGTGGTCCGGGGGCGGCAGAGCCACTTCAACCAGCGGACGCCCCTCGACGAGCAGATCTACAGCGCCATGGCGAACACCGTCGTGGTCCTGTGGACGGCGACGCTGGTCATCGCCGTGCTGCTGTTCCGCACCAGCGTGGTCGACCGGGCCACCACCTGGTCGATCCGGATCTCGACCGTCCTCGCCCTCACCGGCGCCGGACTCGGCTTCCTGATGGCCACCCCCACGAAGGCGCAGCTGGCGGTCGAGGACTCACCCGTGCAGGGCGCCCACAGTGTGGGAGTGCCGGACGGCGGGCCCTCGATGCCGCTCACCGGCTGGTCGACGACCGGCGGCGACCTGCGCATCCCGCACTTCTTCGGCATGCACGCGCTGCAGCTGCTCCCCCTGTTCGTCCTCCTCCTCGCCGCCCTCGCCGGCCGCTTCGCCCTGCTGCGCCGGGAACGCGTGCGGCTGCACCTGACCCTGGTCGCGTCCGCGGTCTACGCGGCCACGTTCGCCCTGGTGACCTGGCAGGCCCTGCGCGGCGAAGCGCTGGTCCATCCGGACGGGACCACGCTGGGCGCGGCCGCGGCCATCCTGGCCGGGGGCGTCCTAGGAGTGCTCGCCGCCCTCTTCGCCGGCCGCGGGCCCTCCCCAGTGGAAGAGGGTCATGGCCACGCTGGTGGCCAGGTTGTAGCTGGAGACCTGCGGGCGCATCGGCAGGGACACCAGGTGGTCGGCCCGGGCCCGCAGCTCCGGTGAGATGCCGTGGCGCTCCGAGCCGAAGGCGAGCAGCGCGTCGTCCGGGAGGGTGAGGGCACGGATGTCCTCGCCCTCCGGGTCGAGCGCGTAGAGCGGCCCGGGCGGCAGGCCGTCGAGCGTGACCCGCTCGACGGTGGTGGCGTAGTGCAGCCCGGCGCCGGCCCGGACCACGTTCGGATGCCAGGGGTCGAGGTCGCCGCGGGTGACCACGCCGGTGGCGCCGAAGCCCGCGGCGAGGCGGACCACGGCTCCGACGTTGCCGAGGTTGCGGGGGTTGTCGAGCACGACGACGGGCGCGGGCCGCGGGAGGCGCCCCAGGGCCGCGAGGCCGGCCGCCCGGTCGGGGCGTACGGCCAGGGCCGCGACACCGGTGGGGTGCACCCGCGGCAGCAGCCCCTTGAGCTCCGCCGGCCGCACCAGCCGGGCCACCTCGGCCTCGACGTCCGGCGCCAGCTCGGCGGCGAGCGCCCGGACGGCCCCGGGATCATCTGCGACGGCGATGCGCACCTCGGCCCCGAAGCGCAGCGCGTGCTTCAGCGCGTGGAACCCGTCCAACAGCACGAGATCCCCCCGCCCGACAGCCTCCCGCCACTCCTCCCCGACTCCCCACTCCACACTCATACCCCGACCCTACGACCCCGTCCCCCACTCCCCGCCCACGCCCGCTCCCCCCGACACCCACCCAGCCCCGCCGGGGCATGACGCGCGGAGCCCCGATCCGCGACGGCTACTCGACGGCGGCGCCGGCCCCCGCACCCTTCAGCCCCGCCGGCGTTTGAGGCGCAGGCCCCCGCGGCCCGACCACCGGCACCGGCTCCGGCTCCGCCCGGCGGCGCCGCCAGGCGACCCGCGCACCGAGCCACACCAGGAACCCCGTCGGCAGGAACACCGCATCGGCGGCGATCATCGCCAGCGAGAAGAACGGCAGCCCCAGCAGCACCGCGATCCCCACGTGCTCCAGCATCATCAGGGCCAGCAGCGCGTTCTTGATCCGCCGGTTGAACACCGTGAACGGAAACGCCACCTGCACCGCCACCGTCCCGTACGACAGCAGCATCACCAGCGTCCCGCTGCTCGCCAGCAGCGCGGACAGCCCCGGCCACGGGGTGAAGTAGTCCAGCCCCAGCGGGTAGTACAGGGCCGTCCCGTCCTGCCACCGCGACCCCTGGATCTTGTACCAGCCCGCCGTCGCGTAGATCAGGCACACCTCCGCCATGATCACCAGCATCCCGGCGTTGTGCAGCAGGTTCGCCAGCACGTCCAGCGTCGCGCGGCCCTCGCCCTCCGGGTCGTGCCGGTCGACCAGCCACCACAGCCCGCAGACCACCCACACCGCCGCGAAGGCCACCAGCCAGCCGGTGCTGAACCGCCCGGTCACCGCCCCGTAGGCCAGCACCGCGCCCAGTACGGCCCACAGCGCCGGCCCGGCGGCCCCCGCCGAGGCCGTCCCCCGCAGCCGGGCCCGCCGCGCGTCCAGGGACCACACCTGCGCGCACCGGGTCAGCACCAGGTAGACGGCCATCAGGTGGATGACGTTGTCCCCGCCGTCGCCCATGAACACGCTGCGGTTCTGCAGCGAGAGCACCCCGACCATGAACAGCACGGACGTGGCCCGCGTCCGCCAGCCCAGCAGCAGCCCCACGCTCGCCAGCACGGCCACCGCGTAGAGGATCTCGAACCACACCGTCGAGTCCGACCACATCAGGACCGAGAAGGCCCCGTTCGAGGCGATCAGCCGCTCCGCCAGCGCGAAGCTCCACGGCCCGTCCGGGCCGTACAGCTCGTGGCGGTGCGGGAACTCGCGCAGCAGGAAGAAGAGCCAGGTCCCGGCGAAGCCGATGCGGATCACGGCGCTCTGGTACGGGCCCATGGCCTGGCCGGTGACCTTCGCCAGGGCGTCCGCCAGGCGGGTTCTCACACCGTCCACCACGGCAGCTCCCGGTAGTACGTCTCGGTGTCGGTGGTCTCGTCGCTCCACTTCGGCGCGGCCACGGCCGTCGTCGCCGAGCGCAGCTGGACCCGCAGGATGTTCCCGCCCGGGTGGGCGGGGGTGACCCGGTTCACCGCGATCCGCAGCAGGTACTGCTCGGACAGCTCGCCGCGCTCGCCGTTCGGCTTGTTCTCCTCGTCGTGGGAGCCGGTGAAGAAGTCCCAGGCCCGGCGGAGCTCGTTCTGCTCGGTGTGGCTCGGCAGCAGGCTGTGCCGGATGGCCTCGCCGTCCTCGGCGCTCAGGTTGCGCCAGTCCGTGGTGACCAGCTCGCCGGCGGCCGTCCGCACCTGCGCGCGCACCTCCACGGCGATGTTCTGCTGGAGCGGGTTGGGGGCGAAGAGCTTCCAGTTCTGTTCGAACTCGGGATAGATCCAGGCGTCGACCGTGCGCGCGTGCTGCTTGCTGACCGTGTTGGACGGGGCGACGTGCAGGAACACCAGCGCGAGATGCGTGCAGGCGGCCACGCCCACGGCCCCGAGGGCGAGCGCGACGAGCACCCGGTACGGGGTGGACAGACCGGCGATTCCGGGCGCCCGGGGGGAGGGCGGGGCGGCTGCCGCGGCGGGCTCCCGCTCGTTCGAATCCATCCCGCCCCGATCGTCCGGCATCCACAGGGTTGACCTCAGAGGTTGACACCCTACGGGCCGCCGACCCACCATTGAAGAGGATGAACCGAACGATCGGTCGGTCGGGCGAGTGGACGGACGGCCGGCAAACGCGGACAGGGGACCGGGATGGTGGCAGTGACCCCGGAGACGGGGCCGGAGACGGCCCTGGGGACGGACGGGACGGACGGCGCAGGCATGACCGCCGACCTGGAGGCGCAGCTCGCGGCGGCCTTCGACGCGGCGGTCGCGGCGGAGGAGCGCGTGGAGCCGCGCGACTGGATGCCCGAGGAGTACCGCGCCTCGCTCGTGCGCCAGATGGCCCAGCACGCCCACTCCGAGATCATCGGCATGCAGCCCGAGGCCAACTGGATCACCCGGGCGCCCTCGCTGCGCCGCAAGGCGATCCTGATGGCCAAGGTGCAGGACGAGGCCGGCCACGGGCTGTATCTGTACAGCGCCGCCGAGACCCTGGGCACCAGCCGCGACGAGCTGCTCGACAAGCTGCACTCGGGCAGGCAGAAGTACTCCTCGATCTTCAACTACCCCACCCTGACCTGGGCGGACGTCGGCGCCATCGGCTGGCTGGTGGACGGCGCCGCGATCACCAACCAGGTGCCGATCTGCCGCTGCTCCTACGGGCCCTACGCCCGCGCCATGGTCCGGATCTGCAAGGAGGAGTCCTTCCACCAGCGCCAGGGGTACGAGCTGCTCCTGGCCCTCTCGAAGGGCACCGAGGCCCAGCACGCGATGGCGCAGGACGCGGTGGACCGCTGGTGGTGGCCCTCGCTGATGATGTTCGGCCCGCCGGACGCCGAGTCGGCGCACTCGGCGCAGTCGATGGCCTGGCGGATCAAGCGCCACTCGAACGACGAGCTGCGCCAGCGGTTCGTGGACATCGCCGTCCCGCAGGCCGAGTCCCTCGGCCTGACGCTGCCCGACCCGGACCTGAAGTGGAACGAGGAGCGCGGGCACCACGACTTCGGCGCCATCGACTGGACCGAGTTCTGGAACGTGCTCAAGGGCAACGGCCCGTGCAACGAACAGCGCCTGAGCCAGCGGCGCAAGGCCCACGAGGACGGCGCCTGGGTGCGCGACGCGGCCGCGGCGTATGCGGAGAAGCAGGCGGCACACGCCGCGAAGAACGAGGAGGCACGGGTATGACGCAGAACTGGCCCCTGTGGGAGGTGTTCGTGCGATCGCGGCGCGGCCTCTCGCACACGCACGCGGGAAGCCTGCACGCCCCCGACGCGGAGATGGCCCTGCGCAACGCCCGCGACCTCTACACCCGGCGCGGTGAGGGCATCTCGATCTGGGTGGTCCCCTCCACCGAGATCACCGCCTCCTCGCCGGACGAGCGCGACCCCTTCTTCGCCCCGTCCGCCGACAAGCCCTACCGGCACCCGACGTTCTACGACATCCCGGAGGGAGTGAGCCACCTGTGACCGGCGCCGACACCACCGACACCACCCACACCGCTGACACCACGGACACCACCACGGCGGCGGCCCTCGCCCTCGGTGACGACGCCCTGATCCTCTCCCACCGCCTCGGCGAATGGGCGGGCCACGCCCCCGTCCTGGAGGAGGAGGTCGCGCTCGCCAACATCGCCCTCGACCTGCTCGGCCAGGCCCGCCTCCTGCTGACCATGGCCGGTGACGAGGACGAGCTTGCCTTCCTGCGCGAGGAGCGCGCCTTCCGCAACCTCCAGCTGGTCGAGCAGCCCAACGGCGACTTCGCCCACACCATCGCCCGCCAGCTCTTCTTCTCCTTCTACCAGCACGAGCTGTACGGGGAACTGGCCCTCGGGGACGGCCCGTTCGCGCCGCTGGCGGCCAAGGCCGTCAAGGAGACCGCGTACCACCGCGACCACGCCGAGCAGTGGACCCTGCGGCTCGGCGACGGCACCGAGGAGAGCCGGGCCCGCATGCGCGCCGGCCTGGACGCCCTGTGGAAGTACACCGGCGAGATGTTCCAGCCGGTGGACGGCCTCGGCGGCCTGGACTGGGCCGCGCTGGAAGGGCGTTGGCTGGCCGCGGTCACCGCCGTCCTGGAGCGGGCCGGGCTCGCGCTGCCCGAGGGGCCGCGCACCGGCGCCTGGGCGGCCGGAGCCGGACGCCAGGGCCTGCACACCGAGCCCTTCGGCCGGCTGCTCGCCGAGATGCAGCACCTGCACCGCAGCCACCCGGGGGCGTCATGGTGACCGCCCACGCCGGGACGACCCGCCTGGAGGCGGAACTGGCCGAGCTGGCCGGCTCCGTCCCCGATCCCGAGCTGCCCGTGCTCACCCTGGGCGAGCTCGGCGTGGTGCGCGGGGTGCGGGTGGACGAGGAGGGCCGCGCCGAGGTCACCCTCACCCCCACCTACACCGGCTGCCCGGCCATCGAGGCCATGTCCGCCGACATCGAGCGGGTCCTGACCGGCCACGGCATACCCGAGGTCCGGGTGACCACCGTGCTGGCCCCCGCCTGGTCCACCGACGACATCAGCGCCGAAGGCCGCCGCAAGCTGGCCGAGTTCGGCATCGCCCCGCCGCGCCCGCACGCGGCCGGCGGGCCGGTCCCGCTGACCCTGTCGGTCCGCTGCCCGAACTGCGGGTCCACCGACACCGAGCTGCTCAGCCGGTTCTCCTCCACCGCCTGCAAGGCGCTGCGCCGCTGCACCGCCTGCCGCGAACCGTTCGACCACTTCAAGGAGCTGTAGATGGCCGCACCCCGCCACGGCGCGTTCCACCCGCTGACGGTGGCTGCGGTCGACCGGCTCACCGACGACTCGGTGGCGCTGACCCTCCGGGTCCCGCAGGAGCTGCGCGAGGAGTACCGGCACGCCCCGGGCCAGCACCTCACCCTGCGCCGCACGGCCCCCGAGGGCGAGGAGGTCCGGCGCACCTACTCGATCTGCTCCCCGGCCCCGGCGCCCGACGGCCCGGGCCCGGCGCAACTGCGCGTCGGCGTGCGGCTGGTGGAGGGCGGGGAGTTCTCCACCTTCGCGCACAAGGAGATCGCCGCCGGTGACGTGCTGGACGTGATGGTCCCGGCCGGCCGGTTCGTGCTGGACCCGGCCGCCGCCCCGGCCGCCGGGCACTACGCGGCGATCGTCGGCGGCAGCGGGATCACCCCGGTGCTCTCGATCGCCGCGAGCCTGCTGGCCGCCCGCCCCGACGCCCGCTTCTGCCTCGTGCGCAGCGACCGCACGGCGGCCTCGACGATGTTCCTCGAGGAGGTCGCCGACCTCAAGGACCGGTATCCGGCACGGTTCCAGCTGGTCACGGTCCTCTCGCGGGAGGAGCAGGAGGCCGGGCTGCCCTCCGGTCGCCTCGACGAGGAGCGGCTGGCGGCCCTGCTGCCCGCGCTGCTGCCGGTGGCCGAGGTGACGGGCTGGTTCCTGTGCGGACCGTACGGCCTGGTGCAGGGTGCGGAGCGGACCCTGGGCGCGCTCGGCATCGCCCGGACCCGGGTGCACGAGGAGATCTTCCACGTCGAGGACACCGCGGCGCCGGCCCGCGCCGCGGCGGCCCCGGCCCCCTCCGACAGCCGGGTCACCGCACGCCTCGACGGCCGTTCCGGCACCTGGCCGGTCCGCGACGGGGAGTCCCTGCTGGACGCGGTGCTCCGCAACCGCGCGGACGCCCCGTACGCCTGCAAGGGCGGAGTGTGCGGCACCTGCCGGGCGTTCGTGGTGGCGGGCGAGGTCCGGATGGACCGGAACTTCGCCCTGGAGGCCGAAGAGACCGACGCCGGATTCGTGCTGGCCTGCCAGTCGCACCCGGTGACGGAGGAAGTGGAGATCGACTTCGACCGGTAGCCCCGGCCGCCCTGTCCATTTTCCAGAACCTGTTCTATCTTGACGCACCGTCAGACCAGAACGGGAGGACCGGCAGTGGACTTCACCTTCACCGAGGAGCAGCAGGCGGCCGTCGAGGCGGCGAAGGCCGTCTTCGCGGACGTCGCGCCCGACGGGGTGCCCAGCCCCGCGCTCACCCCCGGGGCCGTCGCCGACGACTTCGACCGCCCGCTGTGGGCCAGGCTCGCCGGATCCGACCTGCTGAGCCTGGTCCTCGCCGAGGAGCACGGCGGGGCCGGCCTCGACACCATCGCCCTGTGCCTGGTGCTGCGCGAGGCCGCGAAGGTACTGGCCCGGGTGCCGCTGCTGGAGCACTGCGCCACGGCCATGGCCGTACAGGCCCACGGCAGCCCCGAACTGGCCGCCGCCCTGCTGCCCGGCGCCGGACGCGGCAGCATCGTCCTGACCGCCGCCGCCCACGGGCGCTCCGGCCACGACCCGGCCGAACTCGCCGTCACCGCCCGCCGCGAAGGCGACGGCTGGATCCTGGACGGCACGCAGACGGCCGTCCCCTGGGCGCACAGCGCCGACTGGATCGCCGTACCGGCCCACACCGGCGAGGGTGAAGCCGTGCTCGCCCTCGTCCCGCGCGCCGCCGAGGGCCTCGCCCTCGCCGAGCAGGTCTCCACCAACGGGGAGCGGCTCGCCGAACTCGCCCTGGACGGCGTACGGGTGGCCCCGGCGCACCTCATCGACGCCCCGGAGGCCTGGGAGCGGCTGCGCCAGGTCCTGGCCACCGGAACCTGCGCCCTGGCCCTCGGCCTCGGCGAGGGCGTCCTCACCATGACCAGCCAGTACACGAGCAAGCGCGAACAGTTCGGCTTCCCGGTGGCCACCTTCCAGGCCGTCGCCGTCCAGGCCGCCGACCGCTACATCGACCTGCGCGCCATGGAGGTCACCCTCTGGCAGGCCGCCTGGCGCCTGGACGCCGCGACCGGCGGCGCGGGCGGCCCGCTGCCGAGCACCGGAGACGTCGCAGTCGCAAAGATCTGGGCCTCCGAGGGCGTACGCCGGGTCGTGCAGACCGCCCAGCACCTGCACGGCGGCTTCGGCGCC
Organism: Streptomyces sp. NPDC058525; assembly: GCF_042719495.1. Taxonomy (NCBI): domain Bacteria; kingdom Bacillati; phylum Actinomycetota; class Actinomycetes; order Kitasatosporales; family Streptomycetaceae; genus Streptomyces; species Streptomyces sp. NPDC058525. Next base: position 59,242 of record NZ_JBHXNP010000001.1, on the reverse strand, counting down.
GACACCGACTACCCGCTGCACCGGTACCACGCGTGGGCGAAGCAGCTGGAGCTCCAGCTCGGCCCGGCCGCCGCGCACGAGGAGGCCCTGGGCGACCTGCTGGCCGCCCATCCGCTGGCCTGACGGGGACGGGCTACAGCACGAAGGCCGGGTTCCCGTTGTCGGTCACCATCGGGCGCCCGGCCCCGTCCCACGCCTGCATGCCGCCGTCGATGTTCACGGCGTCGATGCCCTGGCGCACCAGGTACTGGGTCACCTGCGCGGAGCGCCCGCCGACCCGGCACATCACGTGCACCCGGCGGCCGTCCTCGACGGACTCGGTCAGCTCGCCGAAGCGGGCCACGAAATCGCTCATCGGGATGTGCAGGGCACCCTCGACGTGACCGGCCGCCCATTCGTCGTCCTCGCGGACGTCCAGGACAAAGCCTTCGGAGGGCACCGCGGCGGCGTCCACCGAGGGAAGCGGTCCGAAGTTCATGCGTCGCCTTCTCTCATCACAGATCCGAATTCCAACCTATCCGACGCCCCCGCCCCGCAGGGCGACGATCCGGCGCCGGCTCAGCCCTCGGCGAGCGCCTCGGCCAGTTCCGCCTCGCGCTCGGAGACCTGCGCCAACAGCTGCTCCGCGATCTCCTCCAGCAGCCGGTCCGGGTCGTCGGGCGCCATCCTCAGCATCGACCCGATGGCGCTGTCCTCCAGCTCCTTGGCCACCAGCGACAGCAGCTCCTTGCGGCGCGCCAGCCACTCCAGCCGGGCGTACAGCTCCCCGCTCTCCTCCGGCTCCGCACGCTCCGGCTCCGGACCCGCCGCCCACTCCTCGGCCAGCTCGCGCAGCAGCTGCTCCTCGCCCCGCCCGTACGCGGCGTTGACCCGCACGATGAAGGCGTCGCGGCGCGCCCGCTCGGTCTCGTCCTGCGCGAGGTCCGGGTGGGCCTGGCGGACCAGCTCGCGGTAGAGGCGGCGTACCTCCTCCGAGGGCCGCACCCGCTCCGGCGGCCGCACGGGCCGCTCGGTGAGCATCGCGCCCGCGTCGTCGGAGATCCCGTCCGAGTCCAGCCAGTCGTGGAACAGCTCGTCCACCCCGGGCATCGGCATGACCAGCGCACGCGCCTCCCGCGCCCGCCGGACGTCCTCCGGATCCCCGGTGCGCGCCGCCTTCGCCTCGGCGATCAGCGCCTCGAGCTCGTCGAGCCGCGTGTACATCGGGCCGAGCTTCTGGTGGTGCAGGCGGGAGAAGTTCTCCACCTCGACCCGGAAGGTCTCCACCGCGATCTCGAACTCGATCAGCGCCTGCTCGGCGGCCCGCACGGCCCGCTCGAGGCGTGCCTCGGGGCGTTCGTCGTCGGAAACTGTGTGTCCGGTCTGCTCGCTCACCCGGCCAGCCTACGGCCCGCCGCCCCGGACACCCCCGCACGGGCCGCACGGGCCCCGGCCACCGGCACCCCCGCACGCGCCCCGGCCACCGGCATCCCGCGCGGGCCGCACGGCACGGGCGGCCCCGGGATCCCCTCCGCCGGCCGGACCCCTCAGACCCCGGACTCCGCCGCGATCCGCCCGGCCCGCACCGCCGCCACCAGATCGGCGTGGTCGGCCTCGGTCCGGTCCGCGTAGGCCACGGCGAAGGCCGCCATCGCCTCGTCGAGCTCCTCGTTCTTCCCGCAGTACCCGGCCAGCAGCCGCGGGTCGGCGCTGTGCGCGTGCGCCCGGGCCAGCAGGGCCCCGGTCATCCGCCCGTAGTCGTCGAGCTGGTCGGCGCTCAGCGCCGCCGGATCCACACTGCCCTTGCGGTTGCGGAACTGGCGCACCTGGAACGGCCGCCCCTCCACCGTGGTCCAGCCGAGCATGATGTCCGAGACCACCTGCATCCGCTTCTGCCCGGCCACCACCCGGCGCCCCTCGTGCTCCTCGGGCGGCGGGACGAAGCCCAGCGCGGGCAGGTGCGGCAGCAGCACCGAGGGCCGCGCCTCCTTCACCTGGAGCACCAGCGGCTCGCCCCGGTGGTCCAGCAGCAGCACCACGTACGACCGCGTGCCGACGCTCCCCGTCCCCACCACGCGGAAGGCCACGTCGTGGATAGCGTACCGGGCCATCAGCGGCAGCCGGTCGGCCTGGAGGGTCTGCAGGTACTGGCCCAGCGAGGCCGCCACGGCAGCGGCCTCCCCGTCCCCCACCCGGCGCAGCACCGGCAGCGCGTCCACGAAGCGCCTGCTGCCGTCGGGCCCGGACTCGGTGGACTTCGCGGCGAACCGCGCGGAGGTGTTGTTGCGGGCCTTCTCCGCCACCCGCTCCAGGGTCCCCAGCAGGTCCCGGGCATCGGTGTGCGAGACCAGCTCCTCGTCGGCGATGGCGTTCCAGGCGTCACTGGCGGACAGCCGGGCCAGCAGCCGCATCGTCCGCCGGTAGGCGCCCACCGCGTCCAGCGCGGCCGCCCGCGCGGCGTCCTCGCCGACGCCCGACACCCGCCCGGCCAGCACCAGCGAGGTCGCCAGCCGCTTCACGTCCCACTCCCACGGGCCGAAGACGGTCTCGTCGAAGTCGTTCAGGTCGATGACCAGCCGGTTGCGGACGTCCCCGTACAGGCCGAAGTTCGCCGCGTGCGCGTCACCGCAGATCTGCGCCCCGACCCCGGTCACCGGCCCGCCGGACAGGTCGTGGGCCATCAGCCCGGCGGCACCCCGCAGGAACGCGAAGGGGTTCGCCGCCATCCGCCCCACGCGTATCGGCGCCAGCTCGGCGACCCGGCCGGCGTTGGACTCCTCCACCGCCCGCACCGCGTCCGGCCGCCCGGACGGCGCCTCGAAGGCGGCGTGCGCCGCCCGCGGCACCCGCTGCCGCAGCGCCCGGCCGTCCTGCTTGGGCGAACCGTCCGCCACCCGCGGCGCGAACCCCGCCACCTCCGGGATCCGCTGCCCCACTACCGCCGCCATGTGCGCCGCCCCCGCCCGTACGTTGATCGCCTTCGAACGGCCTGACCGTATCTACAGCCCGGCGTCCCTGGCCAGCAAGGCGGCCTGGACCCGGTTCTCGCAGCCCAGCTTCGCGAGGATCCGGCTCACGTACGTCTTCACGGTCGCCTCGCTCATGTGCAGCCGCCGCCCGGCGTCCGCGTTCGACAGCCCCTCCCCGAGCAACGCGAGCACCCCGCGCTCGCGTTCGCTCAGCTCCGCCACCCGCCGCCGGGCCTGCTCGCCGCGCACCACGGCCTTCCCCGACGCCAGCTGGTCGACGACGTGCCGGGTCGCCGCCGGGGAGAGGTACGCGTCGCCCGCCGCGGCCGCCCGTACGGCGCCGATCAGCTCGCCCGGCGCCGAGTCCTTCAGCAGGAACCCGGCACCGCCCTCGCCCAGCGCCCGCAGCACGTTCTCCTTCTCCCCGAAGGTGGTCAGGATCAGCGCCCGCACCTCCGGCGCGGCCCGCCCCAGTTCACCCAGCGCGGTCAGCCCGTCCATCACGGGCATCTGAATGTCCAGCAGCACCACGTCCGGCGCGTGCGCGCGGGCCAGGTCCACCGCCTCCCGGCCGTTCGCCGCCTCCGCCACGACCTCGATGTCCGGCGCCGAGGTCAGGATCATCCTGATCCCCGCCCGGATCAGCGGCTCGTCGTCGGCGATCACCACGCGGATCACTTCGGCTGTCACCCGTGCTCCTACTGCTTGACCTCGTAAGCCTGCTTGTCCACGAGCGTTCCGTCCTTGAAGCAGAACCGGTAGATCAGGTCCACCCCCAGGGAGTCCGGCTGGTCCGTCGCCATCAGCGCCAGGCAGTCCGAACCCTCCGGCCGCGGCGGTCCCTTGCGGTCCGCACCGGCCGTCAGGAAATTGTCGCCGCTCGGCAGCCGGTCCCGTACGGCCTGCTCCGACTCTCCCACCCGCACCGCGTCGTAATCGGCCCGCTCCACCATCGAGTCGCCCAGCGAGCCCACCACCAGCAGCATCCCCGCCCCGAGCACGATCACCAGCAGCACCACCGCCGCGAAGGCGATGCCGCAGCCCAGCGCCAGCCCGCCGACCGGGCCGCGCCGCGACACGGCCAGCTCCCGGTCGACCACGCTCCAGTCCATCGGCGGCGCACCGCTCAGCCCGCGCGCCTGGGCCTGCTGCCCGAAGTCGTCGGCCACGGACTCCGCCCCGGCGGGCTCCGCCCCGTACGGCAGCACCCCCGCCACGCGGAAGCCGCCGTCCTCCGTCGCGCCCGCGTGCACCATCCCGCCGACCAGCCGCGCCCGCTCGCGCAGCCCCGTCAGCCCCTGCCCGCCGGACACCACCTCGCCGGCCCCCGGACCGGCCGCAGGCCCGTTGGCGATCTCCACCACCAGCGAGTCGTCCTCGTACCGCAGTTCCACCGTGATCGGCGCCCCCGGCGCGTGCTTGTACGCGTTCGTCAGGGCCTCCTGCACGATCCTGTACGCCGCGTGGTCGCAGGCCGCGACCAGCGGCCGCGGCCGGCCCGAGGCGGACATCCGCACGTCGGTCCCCGCGCCCCGCGCCGCCTCCACCACCCCGGCGATCCCGGCCACCCCGCGCGCCGCCGGATGCGCCGCCTCCTCCACCGGGACGGGCGCCTCGACCCCGTCCCGCAGGATCCCGACGACCTCGCGCAGCTCGTGCATCGCCGCCACCGAGGCCTGCCGCAGCACCCCCACCGCCTCGCGCTGCCGGTCGGTGAGCTTCGGATCCACCTCCAGCGCACCGGTGTGCACCGAGATCAGCGCCAGCTGGTGGCCGAGGCTGTCGTGCATGTCCTGGGCGATCCGCTGCCGCTCGCGCAGCCTCGCCTGCCCGGCGACCATCGCCCGCTCGCGCATCAGCTGCCCGTTGCGCTCCTGGAGCGCGCTCAGCAGCGTGCGGCGCTGCGACCAGTAGCGGCTGGCCAGACCGGGCATCACGGTCATCGCCAGGAACATCAGGGTGGAGAACACCATCACCAGCAGGGGCCGCATCTGCTCCCACTCGTGCAGCACGCCGAGGCCGACCACGGCGATGAACGCCAGCGTGAAGGCGGCCCCCGCCCGGCCCACCCCGACGATCCGCCGCCCCGCCGACCAGCCCAGCACGGCCGTGACCAGGAACGAGCCCGGCAGGAACACGGTCACCGCCGAACCGACGACCAGCGTCGCCGCGGGCAGCCTGCGCCGCAGCAGGGTGAGCAACACCACGGCGCCGGCGCTCGCGGTCATCCGCCACCCGGAACCGTTGTCGAGCTCCTCGACGCCCAGGCCCAGCAGCGCCGGCATCGCGGCGATCGCGAGGTCGCCCACCAGCATCCGCCGGGTCCAGGGCTCCGGCCCCTTCAGCCAGTCCCAGCCCGCTCGCGTCATCGCCTTGGCATCCACCCGACCGACCCTAGACACCCCGGTGCACCACCGGCCGTCCTCTTTCGTCGCGCCCCGCACGACGAAAGTCGGACGGCCGACGTGAACAACGTGTCCTGGATCACTCCTTGGCCGCCGGTGGGCGGACCGCCCGTACCGGGCACGCCAGTTGATCACCCGGGATGCGAGGAAGCGCACAACACGAAACGGCCGCCACCGCTTTCGCGATGACGACCGTTTCGTCGATGTGGGCGAGGGGGGATTTGAACCCCCACGTCCCGAAGGACACTGGCACCTGAAGCCAGCGCGTCTGCCGTTCCGCCACTCGCCCGAGCAGCGTCCCAGTGGTTCTTCCCTTTCGGGCCGTTCCCCTGGCGACGTCGAAACATTAGCACGTCGGACGGGGTGGAATCACATCGCTTTCCCCGCACCCCCGCACCCCGCCGCGGACTGCCCCTCCCGCACTCCGCTCCCGGTGCGGGACACTGTCCCTGAGGCCCCCCTACGATCCCCTGTGAGGACCAACACTCGTCCTCACAGGACCGATGGGGAACCACCCGAATCCGCCACGCGTGGATACGATCAGTAAGCAGTACAGGGCGACAACGACGGAGGAGGTGCCCCATGGGAGTTCTGAAGCGGTTCGAGCAGCGACTCGAAGGTCTGGTGAACGGCACCTTCGCCAAGGTGTTCAAGTCCGAGGTCCAGCCGGTGGAGATCGCCGGAGCCCTCCAGCGGGAGTGCGACAACAACGCCACCATCTGGAACCGCGAGCGGACGGTCGTGCCCAACGACTTCATCGTCGAGCTCAGCACCGGCGACTACGAGCGCCTCAGCCCCTACTCCGGGCAGCTCGGCGACGAGCTCGCGGGCCTCGTCCGCGACTACGCCAAGCAGCAGCGCTACAGCTTCATGGGCCCCATCAAGGTCCACCTGGAGAAGGCCGACGACCTGGACACCGGGCTCTACCGGGTCCGCAGCCGCACCCTCGCCTCCAGCACCTCCCAGCCGCAGTCGGCCCAGGGCCGCCCGCAGGGCGGTCCGGCGGGCCAGGGCCAGGCACAGGGCGGTTACGGCTACCCGCCGGTCGCCGCCCCGCCCATGCCCAGCGCCCCGCCGCCCGGCGGACCCGGCGCCCGGCGGCCGGCCGGCGGAGCGGGACCCGCCGCACCCGTACCGGCCTCCGGCGCCTCACGGCGCCACTGGATCGAGATCAACGGCACCCGCCACCAGATCTCGCGCCCGACGCTCGTACTCGGCCGAAGCACCGAAGCCGACGTGCGGATCGACGACCCCGGCGTATCGCGCCGGCACTGTGAGATCCGGACCGGAACGCCCTCGACGATCCAGGATCTCGGGTCCACCAACGGCATCGTGGTGGACGGGCAGCACACCACCCGCGCTACGCTCCGCGACGGCTCGCGGATCGTCGTGGGCAGCACGACCATCATTTACCGGCAAGCCGAAGGGTGAAGCGGGGGCAATGTCAGAGCTGACCCTGACGGTCATGCGGCTGGGTTTCCTAGCCGTTCTGTGGCTGTTCGTCATCGTGGCCGTCCAGGTCATCCGCAGCGACCTCTTCGGAACGAGAGTCACGCAGCGCGGCTCCCGCCGTGGCGGCGCGGCCACCGCGCCGCAGCAGCAGGCGGGCCGGCAGGCCGCGCCTCCGCAGCAGCGCCAGCGCCGCGGTGCGCCCACCAAGCTCGTCGTCTCCGAGGGCACCCTCACGGGAACCACGGTGGCCCTCGCCGGCCAGACGATCACCCTGGGCCGCGCGCACGACTCCACCATCGTGCTGGACGACGACTACGCGTCCAGCCGCCATGCCAGGATCTACCCCGACCGTGACGGCCAGTGGATCGTCGAGGATCTCGGGTCCACCAACGGCACGTATCTCGACCGGACCCGCCTGACCACCCCGACGCCCATTCCGCCGGGCGCCCCGATCCGCATCGGCAAGACCGTCATCGAGCTGCGGAAGTAGTACGAGAATGAGCGAGCGGAGCGAGCACGCGGCGGCGATCCGTCCCACCGAGGACACGGACACGCGCGCGCTCCCGACCGGAGGGTGGGCAGTGTGGCTCGAGACCGGTTGTACCCGGAGCCGACCGGCGAGGTGCGCATGAGTCTGTCCCTGCGGTTCGCCGCCGGATCTCACAAGGGCATGATCCGCGAGGGCAACGAGGACTCCGGCTACGCCGGGCCCCGGCTCCTCGCGATCGCCGACGGCATGGGAGGCCAGGCCGCCGGCGAGGTCGCGAGCTCCGAGGTGATCTCCACGCTCGTGCAGCTCGACGACGACGTCCCGGGCTCCGACATCCTCACCTCCCTCGCCACGGCCGTGCAGCGCGCCAACGACCAGCTGCGCGTGATGGTCGAGGAAGACCCCCAGCTCGAGGGCATGGGCACCACCCTGACCGCCCTCCTGTGGACCGGTCAGCGCCTCGGCCTGGTCCACGTCGGCGACTCCCGCGCCTACCTGCTCCGCGACGGCGTCCTCACGCAGATCACCCAGGACCACACCTGGGTGCAGCGCCTCGTCGACGAGGGCCGCATCACCGAAGAGGAAGCCACCACCCACCCGCAGCGCTCCCTGCTGATGCGCGCGCTGGGCAGCGGCGACATCGTCGAGCCCGACCTCTCCATCCGCGAGGTCCGCGCCGGCGACCGGTACCTGATCTGCTCCGACGGGCTCTCCGGCGTGGTCTCCCACCAGACCCTCGAAGAGACCCTCGCCGACTACCACGGGCCCCGCGAGACCGTGCAGTCGCTCATCCAGCTCGCCCTGCGCGGCGGCGGACCCGACAACATCACCTGCATCGTCGCCGACGTCCTCGACACCGACAGCGGCGACACCCTCGCCGCCCAGGTCAACGACACCCCGGTCGTCGTCGGCGCGGTCGCCGAGAACCAGCACCAGCTCTTCGACGGCGGCAACGCCATGCAGACCCCCGCAGGCCGCGCCTCCGGCCTCGGCCGCCAGGCCGCCCCGCCCGCCGGCGCCTTCGGGCCCCCCGGCAGCGGCGAGGCGAACGGCTACGGGAACTCCGACCAGGGCCAGGGCGGCGGCGCGTACGGCAGCTTCGGCGAAGCCGAGGCCTATGACGGGGACGCGGAGTACGAGGACACGTACGACCACCCCCGCAGGCGCCGCGGCAAAGGACGCAAGTGGGCCACCCGTACCCTGACCCTGCTCCTGGTCGCCGGCGTCGTCGGCGGCGGCCTCTACGCGGGCTGGCGCTGGACCCAGACCCAGTTCTACGTGGGCGTCAAGGGCGAGCACGTCGCGCTCTTCCGCGGCATCAGCCAGAAGCTCGGACCGCTGGAGCTCTCCAAGGTGGAGACCGACCGCCCCGACATCGAACTGAAGTACCTCCCGCCCTTCAAGCGCAAGCAGGTCGAGGCCACCATCAGCGAAGGCAGCCTCGACGGCGCCCGCGAGAAGCTCGACGACCTCGGCGTCCAGGTCTCGGCCTGCAAGAAGGACGAGGAGCGCCGCAACGCCGAGGCGCAGAACCAGACACCCGGCTCCACTCTGACTCCCGCGGAGCAGCAAGTGGTCAGCCTGTGCGGAAAGCAGTAGACACCCGCGGGCGCAGGGGGCCTGCCACACCATGAGCGTTGTCACCAACACGACCACCATCGGCGCCATCGAGCTGCCGAGCCGGCGGAACACCGAGCTGATGCTGCTCGGTTTCGCCGTGGTCATCCCGATCTTCGCCTACGCCAACGTGGGCCTCGCGATCAACGGCAGCCTGCCCCCCGGCATGCTCCTCTACGGCCTGGGCCTCGGCGCCCTCGCCGGGGTCGCGCACCTCGTCGTACGCCGGTACGCCAAGTACGCCGACCCGCTGCTGCTGCCGCTGGCCACCCTCCTCAACGGGCTCGGCCTCGTGCTGATCTGGCGGCTCGACCAGTCCGAGCGGCTGCAGAACCTCGCCAAGCGCTCCTTCGGTGCGTTCACCCCCTCCGCACCCCGCCAGATGATGTACACGGCGCTCGCCATCGCCCTGTTCGCCGCGGTCCTGCTCATCCTCAAGGACCACCGCGTCCTGCAGCGCTTCACCTACATCTCGATGGCCGGAGCCCTGGTCCTGCTGATCCTGCCCGTGATCCCGGGCCTCGGCGCCGACGTCTTCGGCGCCAAGATCTGGATCAGCATCGGCGGCTTCTCCATCCAGCCCGGCGAGTTCGCGAAGATCGTCATCGCCATCTTCTTCGCCGGCTACCTCATGGTGAAACGTGACGCCCTGGCCCTGGCCAGCCGCCGCTTCATGGGCCTCTACCTGCCGCGCGGCCGCGACCTCGGCCCGATCCTGATGATCTGGGCGATGAGCCTGCTCGTCCTCGTCTTCGAGAACGACCTCGGCACCTCGCTGCTCTTCTTCGGCATGTTCGTGATCATGCTGTACGTGGCCACCGAGCGGACCAGCTGGATCGTCATCGGCCTGCTCATGTCGGTCGGCGGCGCCGTGGTCGTCGCCAGCTTCGCCAGCCACGTCAAGGCCCGTGTCACCGCCTGGCTGGACCCCTTCGCCTGCTACACCACCTCGGGCGCCTGCGAGCAGGTCGGCCAGTCGATCATGAGCTTCGGCTCCGGCGGCGTCCTCGGCGCCGGATGGGGCCAGGGCAACTCCGACCTCATCGGCTTCGCCGCCAACTCCGACTTCATCTTCTCCACCGTCGGCGAGGAACTCGGCCTCACCGGTGTGATGGCCTTCCTGCTGCTCTACGGGCTCATCATCGAGCGGGGCGTCCGCACCGCCCTCGCCGCCCGCGACCCGTTCGGCAAGCTCTTCGCCATCGGCCTCTCCGGCGCCTTCGCCCTCCAGATCTTCGTCGTCGCCGGCGGAGTCATGGGCCTCATCCCCCTCACCGGCATGACGATGCCCTTCCTCGCGTCCGGCGGCTCCTCCGTCCTCGCGAACTGGATCCTCATCGCCGTGCTCATCCGGATCAGCGACACCGCACGCCGACCTGCCCCGGCCCCCGCCCCGTCCCCCGACTCCGAGATGACCCAGGTGGTCCGCCCGTCATGAACAAGCCCCTGCGCCGCATCTCGCTGTTCTGCGGGCTGCTCGTCCTCGCCCTGCTGATCCGGACCAACTGGCTGCAGTACGTCCAGGCCGAGGAACTCAGCACCCGCAAGGAGAACCGCCGGGTCCAGATCGCCCAGTACGCCACCGAGCGCGGCAACATCATCGTCGCGGGCGAGCCCATCACCGGCTCGAAGGTCACCAACGGCAGCGACTACAAGTTCAAGCGGACCTACACCGCCGGCGAGCTCTGGGCCCCCGTCACCGGGTACGCCTCGCAGGCCTTCGGCTCCACCCAGCTCGAATCCCTCGAGGACGGCATCCTCACCGGCAACGACGACCGGCTGTTCTTCGACCGCACCATCGGCATGTTCACCGGGGAGAAGAAGCAGGGCGGCAACGTCGTCACCACGCTCAACCCCGATGCGCAGAAGGCCGCCTTCGAGGCGCTCGGCACCAAGAAGGGCGCGGCCGCCGCCATCGACCCGCGCACCGGCGCCGTCCTGGCCCTCGTCTCCACCCCCTCGTACGACCCCGGCCGCTTCGCCGGCAACTCCAAGGACGACGAGAAGGCCTGGATCGAGCTGAAGGACAGCGAGGACAAGAACCTCGTCAACCGCGCCCTGCGCGAGACCTACCCGCCGGGCTCCACCTTCAAGGTGGTCACCGCCGCGGCCGCCCTCGAGCACGGCGTGGTCAAGGAGATCAACGATCCGACGGACACCCCGGATCCGTACTTCCTGCCCGGCACCAAGACCGAGATGATCAACCACGCCAAGGGCTGCAAGGAAGCCAGCCTCAACAAGGCGCTCGAAATCTCCTGCAACTCCGTCTTCGCGAACCTGGGCGACAAGGTCACCCGCGACAAGATGGTGGAGACCTCCGAGAAGTTCGGCTTCAACAACGACAAGATCGACATCCCGGTCCGCGCCTTCGCCAGCGTCTACGACAAGAAGATGGGCAGGGACGGCAACGCCCAGAGCTCCATCGGCCAGTTCAACACCGCTGCCACGCCGCTGCAGATGGCCATGGTCACCGCCGCGATCGCCAACGACGGCAAGCTGATGAAGCCGTACATGGTCGACCACGTCGCCGCGCCGAACCTCGACGTCATCGAGAAGCACTCGCCGCAGGAGATGAGCCGTCCCCTCTCCCCGGCCAACGCGCAGAAGGTCCAGGAGATGATGGTCAACGTCGTCGACAACGGCACCGGGACCAAGGCCAAGATCAAGGACGTCAAGGTCGGCGGCAAGACCGGCACCGCCCAGCACGGCGAGGGCAACAAGAAGCGCCCCTACGCCTGGTTCATCTCCTACGCCGAGGGCAAGGACGGCAGCTCCCCGGTCGCCGTCGCCGTCGTCATCGAGGACAGCGAGGCGGACCGCGAGGACATCAGCGGCGGCGGCCTCGCGGCCCCGGTCGCGAAGGCCGTCATGGAAGCCGTACTGAAGAGCCAGGGATGACGGCCCGCCGGAACTCCGTGACCCACGTCACCGGTTCCGGCCGGGTCGGAGCGTACGGTACCGGTCCTGTATCAGCCTGTGGCCGCGAACCGATCACAGACGATCGGCCGGTAGCCTTTGCGCGAACAGCACACCGCCGGACCACACACAGGTGCGGTCGGGACTGACGGAGAGGGCTGCAACGTTATGGAAGAGCCGCGTCGCCTCGGCGGCCGGTACGAGCTGAGCCACGTGCTCGGCCGCGGTGGCATGGCCGAGGTCTACCTCGCCCACGACACCCGGCTCGGCCGTACCGTCGCCGTCAAGACCCTGCGCGCCGATCTCGCCCGCGACCCGTCCTTCCAGGCCCGGTTCCGGCGCGAGGCCCAGTCGGCCGCGTCGCTGAACCACCCGGCGATCGTCGCCGTCTACGACACCGGCGAGGACTACGTCGACAACATCTCCATCCCGTACATCGTGATGGAGTACGTCGACGGATCCACCCTGCGCGAACTGCTGCACTCCGGGCGCAAGCTGCTGCCCGAGCGCACCCTGGAAATGACCATCGGCATCCTCCAGGCCCTCGAGTACTCGCACCGCGCCGGCATCGTGCACCGCGACATCAAGCCCGCCAACGTGATGCTGACCCGCACCGGCCAGGTCAAGGTCATGGACTTCGGCATCGCCCGCGCCATGGGCGACTCCGGCATGACCATGACGCAGACGGCCGCCGTCATCGGCACCGCCCAGTACCTCTCCCCGGAGCAGGCCAAGGGCGAGCAGGTCGACGCACGCTCCGACCTCTACTCCGCGGGCTGCCTGCTCTACGAGCTCCTCAGCGTGCGGCCCCCGTTCGTCGGCGACTCCCCGGTGGCCGTCGCCTACCAGCACGTACGGGAAGAGCCGCAGCCGCCGTCGAACTTCGACCCCGAGATCACGCCCGAGATGGACGCGATCGTCCTCAAGGCCCTGGTCAAGGACCCCGACTACCGCTACCAGTCCGCGGACGAGATGCGCGCCGACATCGAGGCCTGCCTCGACGGCCAGCCCGTCGCCGCCACCGCCGCCATGGGCGCGGCCGGCTACGGCTACCCGCACGACCAGAGCCACGGCTACGGGCACCAGGGCTACGACCAGCCCACCACCGCCCTGCGCACCGCCGACGCCGGCCAGACCTCGATGATGCCGCCGATGCCCCCGGGCGACGGCGGCTACGGGTACGGCGACCAGGGCCACGGCGGCTACGACCAGGGGCCGCACCGCCGCCAGAAGAAGAGCAAGGCGTCCACGATCCTGCTCGTCGCGGCCGGCGTCCTCGTCCTGGTCGGCGCGATCCTCATCGGCCGCGCCCTCACCAGCGGCGGGGCCGACAACCGCCCCAACGTGCCCAAGCTCATCGGCTCCACCCTAGAGGCGGCGCAGAAGAGCGGTGCGAACGTCGGCCTCAAGGTGGTCAAGGGAGCCGAGGAGCCCTGCGCGGACCAGCCCAAGGGCAACGTCTGCAAGCAGGACCCGGCGCCCGACACCAAGGTCGCGCGGGACTCCACCGTCACGGTGACCATCTCCACGGGCGCGCCCAAGGCGCCGGTCCCCAGCGTCCGCAACCTCACGTACGAGGACGCCGAGAAGGCCTTGAAGGACAAGGGCTTCCAGGTCGACCGCAAGCTCGAGGAGTCCGCACGGCCGGCCGGGACCGTCCTGGAGCAGAACCCTGCGGCGGGCACCGAGGCGGAGGCGAACTCCGTCGTCACGCTGACGGTCGCCAAGGAGCAGTCCAAGGCGGTCATCCCGGATCTCAAGGGCAAGACCAAGGAAGACGCCGCGAAGGCCCTCGAGGCCGTCAACCTCAAGCTCGGCAGCGTGACCGAGATGGACTTCCCCGGGGCCGCGCCGAAGACGGTCACCGGCCAGAGTCCGCAGGCCGGGGCGCAGCTCGAGGTCGGCAAGACGGTCAACATCACCATCGCCAAGGCCGCGCCGCAGCAGGTCCAGGTACCGAACCTGGCGGGCAGGACGGTGGCCGAGGCCAGGGCGGAGCTGGCCGGCAAGGGCCTGAGCCTCGCCGTCATCTCGGGCCCGCAGGACGAGAACGCCGTCGTGAGGCTCTCGCAGCCGTCGGCCGGCAGCCAGGTCGCCCCGGGCTCGGTGGTCAACGTGGTGACGCAGGGCGGCCAGCAGAACGGCGGCAACAACAACGGCGGCGGCGGTAACGGCGGCGGCGGCTTCTTCGGAGGCCTCGGCCGCTGACGCCCACCGGCACGCTGAAACGGGTCCGGCCCCTCTCCCGTGGGAGAGGGGCCGGACCCGTTTCGATCGCGGGCCGTGTGCGGCCGTCTGCGCCCCCGCCCGCGAAGCCTTGGCCACCGCTGCTCGCGGCTCGGCCGTCGTCGCCCACAGGGCCCTGTGGGGGCCCGGAGCGGGGGAGTGCGGCTCCGGGTCAGCGCAGCTCGGCCGGCGGGGTGCGCTGCGCGTCCACCTTCTCCGTCCGGACCAGCTCGCCCCACACGATGTAGCGGTACTTCGACGTGTACACCGGGGTGCAGGTGGTCAGCGTGATGTAGCGGCCCGGGGCCGTCTTGCCCGACTCCTTCGGGACCGGGCTGATCACGTCCACGTTGTACTTCGACGTCTGGCGCAGCTCGGCGAAGACCTTGTACACGTACCAGGTGTCCTTGGTCTCGAACACGATCGCGTCGCCGTTGTTCAGCTTGTCGATGTTGTGGAACTTCGCGCCGTGGCCGTCCCGGTGCGCGGCCAGCGAGAAGTTGCCCTTCTCGTCCCACGGCAGCGCCGACTTCACCGGCTCCGTGTAGTAGCCCGCGACCCCGTCGTTCAGGGTCTCCGGGTCCGTGCCCCGCTTGACCAGCACCTCGCCGTTCTTCATCGCCGGCACGTGCAGGAAGCCGACGCCGTCCCTGGTGTCCAGCGCACCCGGCTCCGCGGGCTTCGACTCGGCGCCCGGCGTCAGCCACTGCTGGCGGACCTGGTCTCCGCGCGCCGACGCCTGGCGGTCCGCGAGCACGTTCGTCCACCACAGCGAGTACGCCACGAACAGGCCGAGCACCAGCCCCACCGTGATCAGGAGCTCGCCCAGCAGGCTCAGGAACCCGGCGAGCACACTGCGGCTGCCGGCGGGGGCGGGCGGTGCCGCGGCGCGGCGGCGGGCACGAGACACTGCTGATTCGTCCTTAACTGGTCAGCGCGGGCGGAGGGCCCTCGCCGCGGGGGCGTTCATCGGTCATCCTGCCCCATACGATCATCCGGTAGGTGCTGGTGAACTCCGGGGTGCAGGTCGTCAGCGTGATGTACCGGCCGGGTTCGGTGAAGCCCGAGCCCTCCGGCACCGGTTTGATCACCGCCACGTTCGTCGGCGGCGTCTGCGCCAGCGCCGAGGTCATCTCGTACGTGTAGTACGCGTCCCGGGTCTCGACCACGACGGGATCCCCCGGCACCAGCCGGTTGATGTAGCGGAAGGGCTCCCCGTGGGTGTTGCGGTGGCCCGCCACCGCGAAGTTGCCCTGCTTGTCCGCGGGCATCGCCGTCTTCAGCGCGCCCTCGCCGTAGTGCCCGACCATCCCCCGGTCCAGCACCTTCGGCTTGCTGATCCCCTCCGCCACCGGAACCTTCACGTCCAGCTTGGGGATGTGCAGGATGGCGAAGCCCTGGCCGGGCTCGAACGCCGTCACGGGCGGCGCCGCCGCTCCGCCCGGATCCGTGCCCGCGTCCCGCTGCCACGTCTGCTCGAGCGTGCCCGCGGCGCCGTCCGCCGCCCGCTCCGCGACGATGTTCGTGTACCAGAGCTGGTAGGCGACGAACAGCAGCATCACCAGGCCGGCCGTGATGAACAGTTCCCCGCCCAGCCGGCTCGCCACGACCAGCGGGCCGCCCGACGCCGGCCGCCTGCGCCGCCGCCCGCCCCGCCTCCTGGACGTCCTGGCGGCCCGTTTCGCGGCCTCCTGTGCCGCCCTGCGCCGCGCGGCCCGGCCCCCTGTGGGCGCGGACGGCGCGAGCGCGGTCACGCGACGGCCTTGCCCACCACCGGGGCCAGCCCCACCGACCGCTCCACGGCGCCCGCGTCGCCGCACCGCACCAGCCAGTTCGCGAGCATCCGGTGGCCCCACTCGGTCAGCACCGACTCGGGGTGGAACTGCACACCCTCGACGTCGTGCTCCCGGTGGCGCAGGCCCATGATGATCCCGTCCTCCGTGCGCGCCGTGACCTCCAGCACCCCGGGCAGGGTCTGGGGCTCGGCGGCCAGGGAGTGGTAGCGAGTCGCGGTGAAGGGTGAGGGCAGGCCCTCGAAGACGCCCAGTCCCGTGTGGACCACGGGCGAGGTCTTGCCGTGCAGCAGCTCGGGCGCCCGGCCCACGACCCCGCCGTACGCGACCGCCATCGACTGCATGCCGAGGCACACCCCGAAGACGGGGACGCCCGTCGCGGCGCAGTGCCGGACCATGTCGACGCAGACCCCAGCCTCCTCCGGCGTGCCGGGCCCGGGGGAGAGCAGTACGCCGTCGAAGCCGTCCTGCGCGTGCGAGAGCTCCACCTCGTCGTTGCGCAGCACCTCGCATTCGGCGCCGAGCTGGTAGAGGTACTGGACCAGGTTGAAGACAAAGCTGTCGTAGTTGTCCACAACCAGAATGCGCGCGCTCACGGAGTGGCTCCCGATCCCTCGTCCACGGTCACATCGTTGAACGGCAGGAGGGGCTCGGCCCACGGGAACACGTACTGGAACAGCACGAACACCACCGCGAGGACCAGTACGAGTGAGATCAGCGCGCGTACCCACGCGTTTCCCGGCAGATGCCGCCAGATCCAGCCGTACATGCCGCCTGTTTCCTTTTCGTCCACATTCGTTCCACGCACCGCGGGAGGCGGTACGCCAACAGACTAAAGGCAGCGGCCCGGCCGGGTGGGTCAGCTCGGCAATCCCTCCGGCCTGCCCTGCCCCACGACGCGCGTGCCGGTCAGCTCCGCCCAGACGACCAGCCGGTGGCTGTGGCCCCACTCGGGATCGCAGGTCGTCAGCGTCAGGTACCGGCCGGGCACGGTGAACGGCGACTTGCGGGGCACCGGCTCCACCACCCCGATGTCGGTGGGCACGGTCCGCAGCGGCCCGCCGCGCACCGTGTACGTGTACCAGGTGGTCGCGTCCTTGAGGATCACGGCGTCGCCGGGGCGCAGCTCGGGGAAGTCCTTGAAGGGGTCCCCGTACGTGCGCCGGTGGCCCGCGACCGAGAAGTTCCCGGTGGCGCCGAGCGCGGCGGTGCCGCGGTAGTGGCCCAGGCCCTTCTTCAGCAGCTCGGTGCCGGTGCCCTCCAGGACGGGCTTGTTCCAGTCCTTCCCGAAGCGCGGGATGTACATCTCGGCGAAGGCCTGGCCGGCGGGGTAGCGGACCGGTTCGGCGGGCCCGGTGGGCGCTGCCGGGTCCCGGGCCGGGGCGGACTGCGCCGCGGGCGCGCCGGCCGCCGCCCAGTCGTCGCGCAGCCGGGCCATCTCGCCGTCCATGGCCCGGTCGGCCTTGACCCCGGTCCACAGCAGGACGTAGGCGACGAAGAGCACGATGAGGGTGCCGGCCGTCAGGCACACCTCGCTGAACGTCCGTACCACCAGGCGCAGTACGACGTCGGGCCGCAATGCCTCAGGACGAGGCCTCCACCGGCTTCGCATAGTGGAGGTCCACTGTGCCGGAGTAGCCGGGAAGTGTCAGCGCCTTGTGCTCGTCCACTTTCCAGCCCAGCCCGTAGGCGTTCACGTACAGCTGGTAGTTCTGCAGGGCGGGGGAGGCGGCGAGGGCCTTGCGCAACGCGCCCGGGTCGCCGACCGCCGAGATCTTGTACGGCGGCGAGTAGACCCGGCCCTGGAGGATCAGGGTGTTGCCGACGCAGCGGACCGCGCTGGTGGAGATGAGCCGCTGGTCCATGACCTGGATGCCCTGGGCCCCGCCCTGCCAGAGGGCGTTCACCACGGCCTGGAGGTCCTGCTGGTGGATCACCAGGTCGTTGGGCTGCGGCTCGGGGACGTTGGGGATGCGGGCGGTGGCGTTGGGCGGGGCGTCGTTGAGGGTGACGGTCAGGCCCTTGCCGGACAGTTCCTCGGTGCCCGAGGCCGCGCGCAGGGCGGCCAGCTTGGCGTCCTCGGCCTTGGTGCTGCCGTCGTCGCGGTCGGCGAGCGCGTCGACCCGGCGGCGCACCGGTCCCAGGCTCTGCTCGAGCTCCGCGTTGCTCTGACTGCGTTCCTCGATGAGGTCGGACAGTTTCAGGAGCGACGCGTCGGTCCGGATGTTCGTACCCTTGGAGGTGTTGAAACTGGTGACGAAGAGAAGCCCGGCCAGGGCGAAGACGGCGGCCGTCAGCAGCCGGACCGGCCTGGCCCGGCGACGGGGACCCGCGGAGGAGTCGTCGGAATTGCTCAACGTACCCTTCTCCTTCAACGCCACAGGTCCACTACGCTAACGGACGCCCGGGGCAGGCAAGGTCCCCAGCGCATCGACAGGAGAGCCCCTCGTGCCGAAGTCACGTATCCGCAAGAAGGACGACTACACGCCGCCGTCCACGCGGCAGCCGCAGTCCATCAGGCTGACCAACCGCAGCTGGGTCGCCCCGGTGATGCTGGCGCTCTTCCTGATCGGTCTCGCGTGGATCGTCGTCTTCTACGTGACCGAGACCCAGCTGCCGATCGAAGCACTGGGCAATTGGAACATTGTGGTCGGTTTCGGCTTCATCGCGGCGGGATTCGGCGTCTCGACGCAGTGGAAGTAGCACTAAACCTTCCGCGATAAAAGCTCTCCCCATGAGTTATCCACAGCGTCATCCACACCTGAGGAAAAGACAGAAGATCTGTGGATAACTCTGTGGAGAGTTGACGCCGGTGTGATCAGGTGAGTTCCGCGGTCCGGAGCAGGATCACCGCCGCCACCAGCAGGAACACCACCACACAGGTACCCGCCTGGACGAGTGTGCGGTTCCTGCCGGCGGCGGGCTGGAGCATGCCCAGGCCCACCAGGGCGCCGGTGACCAGACCGCCCACATGTGCCTGCCAGGACACGTTGAGGCTGCCGCCGAGCGGTACGAAGGTCAGGAACAGCATCAGCACGACCATCACGATCACCGGCCGCATCTCGTAGCGCAGCCGGCGCGCGAGGACGACGGTGGCGCCGAGCAGGCCGAAGACGGCCCCGGACGCGCCGAGGGTCGGGGTGTTCGGCGCGGTCAGCAGATAGACGAGGGCGCTTCCGCCGAGCCCAGAGAGCAGGTAGACGGCGAGATAGCGGGAGCGGCCGAGCGCCGCTTCCAGCGGGCCGCCGATCACCCACAGGCCGATCATGTTGCCGATGATGTGCCACCACTCGACGTGCAGGAACACCGAGGTCAGCAGGCGGTAGTACTCGCCGGTGGAGACTCCCTCGACGGGGCCGCCCAGGTACTCCACGTACTGGCCGAGCAGCTCCAGCCGCACCACGACCGCCGGGGCCGCCAGCATCACGAGGAACACGGCGGCGTTGATGCCGATCAGGATCTTGGTGACCAGCTGGGGGTCGGCGGCGACCACCCCGCCCGCGAGGGTGCGCGGCGCGTTCGCGGTCGGCCGGTGGCCGGTGCCGGAGCCCGAGCGGACGCATTCGGGGCACTGGAAGCCCACCGAGGCACTGACCATGCACTCGGGGCAGATGGGGCGCTCACAGCGGGTGCAGCTGATTCCCGTGTCGCGGTCCGGGTGGCGGTAGCAGCCCGGCAGACGTTCGGTGTCCATCGGTCCCCTCGATCGGCGGCGGGGCAGGGGGACGCCCCGCCGGTCCGGTATGTATCCAGGACGGACGGGCGGGGCGGAAAGGTTCCCGGCGCACGGCGCCCGGGCCTCGCGTCAGTACTTCTCGATGACGACGGACTTGATGATCACGTCGTCCAGCGGCCGCTCGGTGCGCGCGTTGGTGGGGAGCGAGGCGATCTTGTCCACGACCGTCTGGCTGGCCTTGTCGGCGACCTCGCCGAAGATGGTGTGCTTGCGGGTCAGCCAGGCGGTGGGCGCGACGGTGATGAAGAACTGCGAGCCGTTGGTGCCCGGGCCGGCGTTGGCCATGGCCAGCAGGTAGGGCTTGGTGAAGGCCAGGTCGGGGTGGAACTCGTCGGCGAACTGGTAGCCCGGGCCGCCGGTGCCGTTGCCCAGCGGGTCACCGCCCTGGATCATGAAGCCGCTGATGACGCGGTGGAAGACGGTGCCGTCGTACAGCGGGTCCGTGGTCTTCTGGCCGTCGGTGGGCCGGGTCCACTCACGGGCGCCGGTGGCGAGCTCGGTGAAGTTCCGTACGGTCTTCGGAGCGAAGTTCGGCAGCAGCTCGATCTTGATGTCGCCGTGGCTGGTCTTCAGGGTGGCGTAGAGCTTCTCGGCCACAGATCTGCCTTCCTTAGTCATCACTGTCGGTTGAGATCCTCCCACGGAGGGAAGCAGGGGACGGAAATGCTCCACCCGTATGCCCTGTCACGCATGCCCGGCGGTGTCATGCCAGGCATGATCCGACAAAGGGTGGAAAGGTGAACTGTGTCCGCCACCGAGAAGGAGGAATCCTGTGACCCGCAAGGACAGCGTGCTCGCGGCAGCGGAAAGCGCCAGGGAAACCGTGCGGCACGCGTCGGAAGTGGTGGCACCGTACGCAGGGACCGCCAAAGACGCCATGGCGCACTACGCCCATGAGGCCAACCAGATCCTCGCGCCGAAGGTTTCGTACGCCGCCAACGAGGCCGCGCGCCAGGCGCGGACCACGTACGACACCCACCTGCATCCGCGGATGCGGGCGGCGCGTGCGCATGTGCCGCCGAATGTGGACCGGGCCGCCACGCAGGCGGTGAAGCAGACGCGCAAGGCCGCGCGGCAGGCGGCCGACTACACGCAGCCCCGGATCGAGAACGCGATCGCGGCCGCCACGCCGGTGGCCGAGGAGGCCGCCTCGCGGTCGGTGGCGGCCTTCGCGGCGCTGCGCGGCCAGGTGACGCCGCAGGAGATCCAGCGGCTCGCCCGGCGCCACGAGCGGCGGGCGCGCTGCGGCCGTGCGCTGCGCGGGGTGGCCGTGGTCGGTCTCCTCGCGGGCGTCGCCTTCGCCGCCTGGAAGTGGTGGGACCAGCAGTCGAACCCGGACTGGCTGGTCGAGCCGCCGGCGGCCACGGAGGTGCCGGCGCGCGATGCGGAGCCGGCGAGCTTCGACGACGAGCTGGCGGCCAAGGAGCGGGAGGCGGGCTCGTCGGCCGACGACAAGCAGCTCTGACCGGCGAAGCTCGTGTGAGTGCGGCGAGGGGCCCGGATCCTTTGATGGATCCGGGCCCCTCGCCGTTCTTCGCCGTTCTTCGCTGATTCTTCGCCGTTCGTCCCGGGTCAGTTGGGGAGCGTCAGCACCATGCCCGGGCGGATGAGGTCGGGGTTGGAGCCGACGACTGCGCGGTTCATGGCGTAGAGCTCGCGCCAGCGGGCCTCGTTGCCGAGCTCGCGGCGGGCGATCGCGGAGAGCGAGTCGCCGGGCCGGACCGTGTAGGTGCGCTTCTTGGCGGCGGGCGCCGGCTTGGGCGCGGCCGGAACGGCCTTGTGCGCCGCGGAGCCCGGCGTCGGGGTGTGCGCGGCGCCGCGTGCCGCCGGGGCCGCTCCGGGCTTGGGCATCGGGGCGGGCTTGGGGGGCGCGGGCACGGCCTTGTGGGCGGCCGATGCGGGGGTCGGGGTCGCGGGGGCGGGCTTGGGCTTGGGCGGCGCGGCCGCGGCCATCCGCTCGGCGGCCGCCCGGGTCGCCGACGCGGCGTCGGCGGCCTGGCTCGTCGCGGGCGCCGCGGCCGGGGCCTGCTGCTGGACCTGCTCCTTCGCCTTCTCGGCGGCCTCGTGTGCCTTCTTCTTGTCGGACTTCAGGAAGTCGAAGAGTCCCATGTGCGTACGCCTCCGGCGTGGTGTTTCCCCCTGGGCGGCGCCTCGGGGCGCCGCTCCTTCCCCCACTGTCGGACACGGGGCTCCGGGCGGCCCTGTGACGGGGCCATCCGGGGGACGCCGTCCCGGGCGCCCGGGACGGCGTCCCGGCCGTCACTGGCGGGCGCGGCGGGCCGGGCGGGGGCTGTCGGAGGGGGTGGCCAGGTCGCCTTCGACGAGGAGGCCGAGAACCCGCAGCAGGGCGGTGCGGTCCGCGTCGGCGAGGGAGGCCAGGGCGTCGGCGTGCACCTGGTCCACGATCCGCCGGCTGTCCACGGCGACGGCCGCGCCCTGCTCGGTGACGGCAATGATCCGCGCCCGGCGGTCCTTGGCGGACGGACGGCGCTCGGCCAGCCCCGCCTTCTCCAGGGCGTCCACGGTGACGACCATCGTCGTCTTGTCCATGTCGCCGATCTCGGCGAGCTGGACCTGGGTCCGCTCCTCCTCCAGGGCGTGGACGAGGACGCAGTGCATCCGGGGGGTGAGGCCGATCTCGCCGAGGGCCGCCGCCATACGCGTGCGCAGGACATGGCTGGTGTGGTCCAGGAGGAAGGAGAGGTCGGGCTCGGTCCGGGCGGGCGCCATGGCAGTCATGACTCCAGCCTAACAATTCGATCCGAAGAAAATAGTCTGCAACAAAACTATCTGCTACGGTCACATCAGTCGCCCTCACTGACTGGAGAGACCGATGCCTGCCGCCACTTCTCCCTCCGCCACTTCTCCTTCCGCTACTTCTCCCTCCCCCTCCGCCTCACCGTCCGCCTCCGCGCCCTCCCCGACGACCGGCCCGCAGCCCGGCCCGCCGACCGCCCGGACGCCCGCCGCGGCCGCCCCGCGCGGCCTGCGCTCCCGCTGGAGCGCGCTCACCGTGCTCTCGACGGCCATGCTGATGACGATCCTCGACGGCAGCATCGTGACCGTGGCCATGCCCGCCATCCAGAACGACCTCGGCTTCTCCCCCGCGGGCCTCAGCTGGGTCGTGAACGCCTACCTGATCGCCTTCGGCAGCCTGCTGCTGCTCGCCGGACGGCTCGGTGACCTGCTCGGCCGCAAGCGCGTGTTCCTGGCCGGCACCGCCGTCTTCACCGGCGCCTCGGTGCTCGCCGGCCTCGCCGCCTCCCCGGCGGTGCTGATAGCCGCCCGCTTCCTCCAGGGCGTCGGCAGCGCGATGGCCTCCGCCGTCGGCCTCGGCATCCTGATCACCCTGTTCACCGAGCCCCGCGAGCGCGCCAGGGCGATCGCGGTGTTCTCCTTCACCGGCGCGGCCGGCGCCTCCCTCGGCCAGGTGCTCGGCGGTGTCCTCACCGACGCCCTCGACTGGCACTGGATCTTCTTCATCAACCTGCCCATCGGACTGGCCGCCCTGCTCCTGGCCCTGCCCGCGCTCCCCGCCGACCGGGGTCTGGGGCTGCGCTCCGGTGCCGACGTACTCGGCGCCCTCCTCGTCACCGGCGGGCTGATGACCGGCATCTACGCCGTCGTCGAGGTGGAGCGGTACGGCTGGGCGGCCGCGCACACCCTCGGCCTCGGCACGCTCTCCCTGGCCCTGCTCGCCGCGTTCGCCCTGCGCCAGGCGAAGGCCCGTACCCCGCTGATGCCGCTGCGGATCTTCCGCTCGCGGACCGTGGTCGGCGCGAACCTGGTCCAGATGCTGATGGTGGCCGCGCTGTTCTCCTTCCAGATCCTGGTCGCCCTCTACCTCCAGAAGGTCCTGGGCTACGGAGCCGCCGCCACCGGCCTGGCCATGCTGCCCGCGGCCCTGGTGATCGGCGCGGTCTCCCTCGGCGTCTCGGCCCGGCTGGCCGCCCGCTTCGGGGAGCGCAACGTCCTGCTCGCCGGCCTCGCCCTGCTCCTCGTGGCCCTGGGGCTGCTGACCCGGCTGCCCGTGCACGCCGACTACGTCACCGACCTGCTGCCGGTGATGCTGCTGGCCGCGGGCTTCGGACTGGCCCTGCCGGCCCTCACCACGCTGGGCATGTCCGGTGCCGGCGAGCGCGACGCGGGACTGGCCTCGGGGCTCTTCAACACCACCGCGCAGATCGGCATGGCCCTCGGCGTCGCCGTCCTCTCCACCCTCGCGGCCTCCCGCACGGAGTCCGCGGAACGGTCCGGAAGCACCCCGGCCGAGGCCCTCACCAGCGGATACCACCTGGCCTTCGCCCTGGGCGCCGCCCTCCTGCTGGCCGCGATCACCCTCACGGCGACGCTCCTGCGGACCCGTGTTTCACGTGAAACATCGTCCGCCCGCTGATGTCCGGCCCACCGGCCGGCGCCGACCCGGCTGATAGCGTCCGAGCATGTCCGAGCTGATCCCGCCCACCCCCCGACTGCACTCCTCCTGGCTCGCCGCCCGCGAGGAGTGGGGCGACGAGGCCCACATGGACGGGGCCGGCCTCGACTCGGACGACGACGTGGACAGCCCCGAGGGCTTCGCCGCGTGGGTGGACAGGCTGCACCGCCGTGCGGACCGTACGCTGCCGGTCGAGCAGGGCCGGGTGCACGCGACGCACTGGTGGATCGCCGACGGCGACACCTACCTGGGCGCGATAGACCTGCGCCACCACCTGAACGCGTTCCTCCTCGATGCCGGCGGCCACATCAGCTACAGCGTGCGACCTTCGGCGCGGGGGCGCGGGCTGGCCGCACGGGCACTGGAATCGGTGCTCCACGAGGCGCGGGTGATGGGGATGGACCGGGTCCTGCTGACCTGCGACCCCGGCAACACCGCCTCGGTGCGCACGATCGAGCGGGGCGGCGGCGTCCTCGAAGACGTCCGCGAGACCTTGATCGGCCCCAAGCGCCGCTACTGGATCGACCTCTAGCCGACCGCTCCGCACGCCGCCGGACCTCAGGCCCAGCACGCTCCGCGGACGCTCCCCGGACGCGAAAAGACCCCCCTCGACCCGCGATTTCGCAGGTCAAGGGGGGTCTCGCTTGTGGAGCCTAGGAGATTCGAACTCCTGACATCTGCCTTGCAAAGGCAGCGCTCTACCAACTGAGCTAAGGCCCCATGGATACGGACGCGCCTGTCCCCTTGCGGGGAGCGGGTGTTCCGCAGAACAGAGTACCGGGTGTACCCCCTCATCCCGCAAAATGATAGGGACTCCCGCCCTGCGACCACGCTCCGTAAGATGCTCGCGAGGTTCGCACCAGCGAAGGGGAGTAGGAAGAGTGGACGCAGTACAGCAAGAGGCCACGGCCAGAGCCAGAGAGCTTCAGCGCAGTTGGTACGGGGAGCCCTTGGGAGCGCTCTTCCGCCGGCTCATAGATGACCTCGGCCTCAACCAGGCTCGCCTCGCTGCCGTCCTCGGACTGTCGGCGCCCATGCTGTCCCAGCTGATGAGCGGCCAGCGCGCCAAGATCGGTAACCCTGCCGTGGTGCAGCGCGTCCAGGCCCTCCAGGACCTCGCCGGCCAGGTGGCCGACGGGAGCGTCAGTGCGGCGGAGGCCACCGACCGGATGGACGAGATCAAGAAGACCCAGGGAGGCTCGGTCCTCAGCAACAGCAGCCAGACCCAGATCAGTTCGGGCGCGCCCACCGTCAAGCGCGTCGTCCGCGAGATCCAGTCGCTGCTGCGCTCGGTCTCCGCGGCGGGGGACATCATCGACGCGGCGGACACGCTCGCCGCCAGCCACCCGGAACTGGCAGAGTTCCTCCGGGTGTACGGCGCGGGCCGCACCGCGGACGCGGTGGCCCATTACGAGGCCCACCAGAACTGACGCGCACGAAGGCGGGCCAGGGCGACTACGGGTGACGGGGGACGTGCACAGCGATGGGTGAGGTCTTCGCCGGTCGGTACGAGTTGGTCGATCCGATCGGGCGCGGTGGCGCCGGCGCCGTGTGGCGCGCCTGGGACCACCGGCGCCGCCGGTACGTCGCGGCGAAGGTGCTCCTCCAGAGCGACGCCCACACGCTCCTGAGGTTCGTACGGGAGCAGGCCCTTCGGATCGACCACCCGCACGTACTGGCCCCCGCGAGCTGGGCGGCCGACGACGACAAGGTCCTGTTCACCATGGACCTGGTCAGCGGCGGCTCCCTCGCCCACGTGATCGGGGACTACGGCCCCCTCCCGCCCCGGTTCGTGTGC
The DNA here is from genome assembly GCF_042719495.1 of Streptomyces sp. NPDC058525. Taxonomy (NCBI): domain Bacteria; kingdom Bacillati; phylum Actinomycetota; class Actinomycetes; order Kitasatosporales; family Streptomycetaceae; genus Streptomyces; species Streptomyces sp. NPDC058525. Next base: position 33,426 of record NZ_JBHXNP010000001.1, on the reverse strand, counting down.
ACGCTGCTCGACCAGCTCCTGTCGGGGCTGGCCGCGGTGCACGCGGAGGGCGTCGTCCACCGCGACATCAAACCGGCCAACATCCTGATGGAGGCCACCGGAACCGGGCGGCCGCACCTGCGGCTGTCCGACTTCGGCATCTCGATGCGCAAGGGCGAGCCCAGGCTGACCGAGACCGACTACGTGGTCGGCACGCCGGGTTACTTCGCCCCCGAACAACTGCTGGGTGCCGAGCCGGACTTCCCCGCCGACCTCTTCGCCGTCGGGCTGGTCGCCCTCTACCTGCTCCAGGGGCGCAAGCCCGACTCCCGGGCCCTGGTGGAGCACTTCGTGGCGCACGGCACCCCCGGCGCACCGGAAGGCGTTCCCGCGCCGCTGTGGGACGTCATCGCCGGTCTTCTGCAACCGGACCCGCACAGCCGGTTCAAGACCGCCACAGGGGCGCGCAAGGCCCTTGCCGAGGCCGTCGAGCTGCTCGCCCCGCCCGCACCGGACGAGGGCCCGGTGGAGGTGTTCGACCAACTCGGCCCCCTCCCGGCCGGTTTCGGCCCCCAGGGGCCGCCGGCCGCGCAGCCGGACGGGCCGGGAGGCACGGAGCCGCCGACGGCCGCCACGGCCCCGGCCGCCCCCACGGCCCCGGCCGGAACCGCGCCCGCGACCCCGCACCCGGCCCCCACCCCGCACGCACTCCCGGACACGCCCCCGTCTGCGACGCCGTCCCCGTACGGGCCCCCTCAGACCTCCCCGTACGCGACCCCCTACGCGTCCCCGGCCACGGTGGCGCACGCCGCCCGTCATCCCGATCCGCGCGGCACCGGCCAGACCTCCCCGACCGCCGCGCCCGCGGCCGCCCCCGTGGCCGCGTACGGGCCCCCGGAGACCGGGAGCTTCCACCTCGCGCCGCCGGCGCCCCGGGCCCGGCCCGAGACGCCCGCGCGGACCGGCGGCACGATCGCCCCGCCCCCGGCCGGGGTGAAGGCCGGGCTCCTCGCGGCCGCGCTGCTCTGCTTCGCCGTCGGGGTGTGGGCTCTCACCCGGCTGTAGCGGCTCCCCGGCCCCGCCGGGCGAGCAGGATCCAGCCGCCCAGCACGAGCAGCAGCAGGGTCCCGGTGCCGAACCCGGCTCCGGCCACCACGCGCATCACCGAGCCGTTCCTGGCGGCCTCGGCGGCCTCGGGGGCCGTCAGCCCCTCCGCGGCGGCGGCCCGGTCCTCGGGGCCGATCCCGAACCCGCCCGCGGCCAGGCTCTGCGTGTAGGCCGGCGCCTTCGCCGGGGTGCCGCCGACGTCCGTGCGCAGGGTCAGCGGCACGGGCGTCGCGTCCTCGGTGAAGTCGGCGACCTTCCCGCCCATGGTGACGGCGATGTAGTACCAGCCGGCGATCCCCGCGGACTGGACGTCCTTGTCGCTCGAGAAGCGGTTCTCGTAGGCGACCGGCGGGGTCTTCTCCAGCGTGACCCCGGCCTGCTTGCCGTCGTAGGAGGCATCGTCGTAGGCGACCAGGCCCGGTAGGGGCTGTAGAGCGAGACGGTGAGCCCGTTGGAGACCGAGCCGCCGTACTGCTTGGTCAGCTTGGCGGCGGCCAGTTCGGCGCTGAGGCCCAGCTGCTGTCCCCAGTCCAGCGGCACCCGGTAGAAGCGGGTCTGCCCGGGCCGCAGTTCGTCGCGCCACACCCCGGAGCCCAGGGCGCGGGCGTCGTTGAAGCCGGTCCCGCCGGTGCGGGCCACCGCCTCGGTGCCCGGCAGGGTCGGGGCGCCCGAGGCCCAGCTGCTGGGGGCCGTGGTCGGCACCCCCGCGCCCCGGCCCGGCTCGCGCTGCACCTTCAGCTCCACCGGCCAGGGGCTCTGGTCGGAGCCCTTGGCGGAGGTCCGGGTGACCTTGACGTAGTAGACGCCGCCCGGCGCGCAGTCGGCGTCCTCGGCGCCCCAGCGGACGCCGGCGGCGCTGATGGGCACCGGGTCGTAGCCGAAGCTCGCCCGGCCGGTGCTGCCCGGGCAGGACCGGCCGGCGGTGGTCATGAGCTCCACCTCGATGCCGTCGCTGCCCGTGACCTTGGCACCCGGGCCGGGCCGGACCACGGCGGAGACGTAGACGTTCGACCGGTCCTTCTCCAGGACCAGCCGGTAGACGCGCTCTCCGGGGGATATCTCGTCCTGGTAGACGCTGCCCGCCTCCAGGAGCGGGGCGTCCGCCGTGGAGGGCTTGCCCGCCACCGCCTTCGCGCCGTCCGCCGCACGGTAGGTCGGGACCGGCTGCGGCGCCGTCCCCTCCGCGCGGGCCGCCCCGGGCAGGCCCGCCGCCACGGCCAGGGCCGCCGCCCCCGCCACGGCCCCCGTGCGCACTCTCGTCCGTACCCGCCCCATCACGCCCACCCCGAGTTTGCTAGCGCAAGCCAAATCTTTGCATAACGTAACTTTTCGTCACAGAACAGCACAAAGCCCCGGCCGCAGCGGCAGCCGGGGCTTCATGAGATCAGCCTTGGGTCTCACACACCGGAACCAGAGGGCACGGAGTCGGTTGCCTCCGTCCACAGGTCCTGCTCGGCGCGGTCCGCCTGGATCTGGCGGTACACGAGGAGCCCGCCGATGGCGGCCAGTGCGACCAGGAGCAGCTTCTTCACCGCGCGACCTCGTCTTTCGTTGACGTAGGGGACTTCTGGCAGCCAACAATACACACCGACCGATACCGATCGGTTATCTGGGATCCGGCCAACTGCCCATACGAAGAAGACCCCCGGGCCTTGGGCCTGGGGGTCTTCGACACTGTGGGGCTAACAGGATTTGAACCTGTGGCCTCATCCTTATCAGGGATGCGCTCTAACCAACTGAGCTATAGCCCCATCCGCGCTGCGCGCTGACTCCTGAAGGTTAGCGCACAGACCCGGGAGGTCCAAAATCGGTTCCTGAGCAGCGTCTGCGCAGGTCACTCGTCTTCGGCGAGCGTGAGCTCCACACCGCCGACGAAGCCCGCCGACAGGTTGTAGATGAACGCGCCCAGCGTCGCCAGAGCCGTCGCCAGCACCACGTCGATCACGGCGATGACCGACGTGAAGATCAGAACGCGCGGCAGCGACAGGAACGACTGGAGGTCGAAGCCGTTGCTCTCGTTCGAGCCGGTCGCCTCGCTGATCGTGCCGCCGACGGTCGAGAAGACGCCCATCGCGTCCATGACCATCCACAGCACGGCCGCCGCCACGACCGTGCAGATGCCCAGCGCGATCGACAGCAGGAAGCTGACCTTCATCACCGACCACGGGTCGGCCTTGGCCACCCGCAGCCGCGCCTTGCGCGTCCTGGGCGCCATCCGGGCCACCGTGCGCGGCTTGCGCTGCGCCGTGCCCGCCCCGCCGCCCCGCGGCGCACCCGGGCCCGAGGGCGCCGAGTAGGCCTGCGGCGGGTGGTACGGCTGCGCGGGGGCCGCGCCGGCCTGCGGCTGCGGTTCTCGGGTATCCGTCACAGTCCCCCCCTGGGAGTCCGCGGCAGGGCCACGGGCACCGTTCTCTCCAGTCTTGGCCGGTCCGGCGCCCGTGGCTCCACTCACGACTTACTCCTCGTGCTCCCCGGCCGAGGGCTGCGTGCCCTCGGCGGCCTCGGCGGCCTGTCCTTCGGCTGCCTCGGTCTCGGTCTCGTCACCGTCGACCTCGTCAGCTTCCTGACCGGCCTCGGCGTTACGGGCGATGCCCACCACGGCATCGCGCTTGCCCAGGTTGATCAGCTGGACGCCCATGGTGTCACGGCCGGTCTCCCTGACTTCGTTGACGCGCGTACGAATCACACCACCGCCGAGCGTGATGGCGAGAATCTCGTCCGTTTCGTCCACCACGAGCGCCCCGACGAGCGACCCGCGGTCCTCCACGATCTTGGCGGCCTTGATGCCCAGACCGCCGCGACCCTGGACGCGGTACTCGTCGACCGGCGTCCGCTTGGCGTAGCCGCCGTCGGTCGCGGTGAAGACGAAGGTACCCGGCCTCACAACGCTCATCGAGAGCAGTTCGTCACCCTCGCGGAAACTCATGCCCTTCACGCCCGAGGTGGCGCGGCCCATCGGGCGCAGCGCGTCGTCGGTCGCCGTGAAGCGGATCGACTGCGCCTTCTTGCTGATCAGCAGCAGGTCGTCCTCGGCGGACACCAGCTCGGCGCCGATCAGCTCGTCGGCAGTGCCGTCGGCGCCGTCGACGCCGGTCTCCCGGAGGTTGATCGCGATGACACCTCCCGAACGGGGCGAGTCGTAGTCCTTCAGCGCCGTCTTCTTCACCAGGCCGCCCTTGGTGGCCAGGATCAGGTAGGGCGCCGCCTCGTAGTCGCGGATGGCGAGGATCTGCGCGATCTTCTCGTCCGGCTGGAAGGCCATCAGGTTCGCCACGTGCTGCCCGCGCGCGTCCCGGCCGGCGTCCGGAAGCTCGTACGCCTTGGACCGGTAGACCCGGCCCTTGTTCGTGAAGAACAGCAGCCAGTGGTGCGTGGTGGAGACGAAGAAGTGGTCGACCAGGTCGTCCTGCTTCAGCTTCGTGCCGCGCACGCCCTTGCCGCCGCGCTTCTGCGAGCGGTAGTCCTCGGTCTTGGTGCGCTTGACGTAGCCGCCGTGCGTGATCGTGACGACGATGTCCTCTTCGGCGATCAGGTCCTCGATGGACATGTCACCGTCGAAGGGCACCAGCTTGGAACGCCGGTCGTCGCCGTACTTCTCGACGATCGCCGCCAGCTCCTCGCTGACGATCGAGCGCTGCTTCTCCGGCGAGGCCAGGATCGCGTTGTACTCGTTGATCTTGGCCTGGAGCTCGTCGTGCTCGGCGACGATCTTCTGCCGCTCCAGGGCCGCCAGGCGGCGCAGCTGCATCTCCAGGATCGCGTTCGCCTGGATCTCGTCGATCTCCAGGAGGCCCATCAGGCCCTCGCGCGCGATCTCGACGGTGTTGCTGCGCCGGATCAGCGCGATGACCTCGTCGATCGCGTCCAGCGCCTTGAGCAGGCCGCGCAGGATGTGGGCGCGCTCCTCCGCCTTGCGCAGGCGGAAGCGCGTGCGCCGGACGATGACCTCGATCTGGTGCTGCACCCAGTGGCGGATGAAGGCGTCGATCGACAGCGTGCGCGGCACGCCGTCCACCAGCGCCAGCATGTTCGCGCCGAAGTTCGTCTGCAGGTCGGTGTGCTTGTACAGGTTGTTCAGCACGACCTTGGCGACGGCGTCGCGCTTCAGCACGATCACCAGGCGCTGGCCGGTCCGCGACGAGGTCTCGTCACGGACGTCGGCGATGCCGCCGATCTTCCCGTCCTTGACCAGGTCGGCGATCTTCTGCGCGAGGTTGTCGGGGTTGGTCTGGTACGGAAGCTCCGTGACCACCAGGCACTGGCGGTTCTGGATCTCCTCGACCTCGACCACCGCGCGCATCGTGATGGAGCCGCGACCGGTCCGGTACGCCTCCTCGATGCCCTTGCGGCCCACGACCAGGGCGCCCGACGGGAAGTCAGGTCCCTTGATCCGCTCCAGGAGCGCGTCGAGCAGCTCCTCGTGCGTGGCCTCCGGGTGCTCCAGCGCCCACTGCGCGCCCGCCGCGACCTCGCGCAGGTTGTGCGGCGGGATGTTCGTCGCCATGCCGACCGCGATACCGGCGCTGCCGTTGACCAGCAGGTTCGGGAAGCGCGCCGGCAAGACCGTCGGCTCCTGGTTGCGGCCGTCGTAGTTGTCCGTGAAGTCGACGGTCTCCTCGTCGATGTCCCGGAGCATCTCCATGGCCAGCGGCATCAGCTTGCACTCGGTGTAGCGCATCGCGGCCGCCGGGTCGTTGCCCGGGGAGCCGAAGTTGCCGTTGCTGTCCACCAGCGGCATGCGCATCGACCACGGCTGGGCCAGGCGGACCAGGGCGTCGTAGATCGAGGAGTCACCGTGCGGGTGGTAGGTGCCCATGACGTCGCCGACGACGCGGGCGCACTTGTAGAAGCCCTTCTCGGGCCGGTAGCCGCCGTCGTACATCGCGTACAGCACACGGCGGTGGACCGGCTTGAGGCCGTCGCGCACGTCGGGCAGCGCACGCGAGACGATGACGGACATCGCGTAGTCGAGGTAGGAGCGCTGCATCTCCGTCTCGAGCCCGACGGGCTCGATGCGCAGCACGGGCTGGTCCTCCGCCGGATTCTCGGCAGTGGGGGTGGTTTCGTCGGCCATTGCTGGTCAGAAGTCCTTTCAGGCGGTCAGCTGAGCCGACTCAGATGTCGAGGAAGCGAACGTCCTTGGCGTTGCGCTGGATGAAGGAGCGCCGGGCCTCGACGTCCTCACCCATCAGCACCGAGAACAGGTCGTCGGCCTGCGCCGCGTCGTCCAGGGTGACCTGGCCGAGCACGCGGTGGTCCACGTCCATGGTGGTGACGCGCAGTTCCTCGGCGTTCATCTCGCCCAGACCCTTGAAGCGCTGGACCGAGTCGTCCTTGATCCGCTTGCCGTTCTGCTTGCCGAGCTCGACCAGGGCGTCGCGCTCACGGTCCGAGTACGCGTACTCGAAGTCGTCGCGACCCCACTTGATCTTGTACAGCGGCGGGCGGGACAGGTACACGTGACCTGCCTCGACCAGCGGCCGCATGAAGCGGAACAGGAAGGTCAGCAGCAGGGTGTTGATGTGCTGGCCGTCGACGTCGGCGTCCGCCATCAAGATGATCTTGTGATAGCGGAGCTTCTCGATGTCGAAGTCCTCGTGCACACCGGTGCCGAAGGCACTGATCAGCGCCTGGACCTCGGTGTTCTGGAGGATCTTGTCGATACGGGCCTTCTCGACGTTCAGGATCTTGCCGCGGATCGGCAGGATGGCCTGGTACATCGGGTTGCGGCCGGACTTCGCCGAGCCGCCGGCGGAGTCACCCTCGACGATGAAGATCTCGCACTTCGTCGGGTCGTTCGACTGGCAGTCGGACAGCTTGCCCGGCAGCGAGGCGCTCTCCAGCAGACCCTTGCGACGGGTCAGGTCACGGGCCTTGCGGGCCGCGACGCGGGCCGTGGCGGCCTGGATCGACTTGCGGATGATGTCCGCGGCCTCGACCGGGTTCCGGTCGAACCAGTCGTTCAGGTGCTCGTGCACGACCTTCTGCACGAAGGTCTTCGCCTCCGTGTTGCCCAGCTTGGTCTTCGTCTGGCCCTCGAACTGCGGCTCGCCCAGCTTCACCGAGATGATCGCCGTCAGACCCTCGCGGATGTCCTCGCCGGCGAGGTTGTCGTCCTTCTCGCGCAGCAGCTTCTTGTCCCGCGCGTACCGGTTGACCAGACCCGTCAGCGCCGCACGGAAGCCCTCCTCGTGCGTACCGCCCTCGTGCGTGTGGATCGTGTTCGCGAAGGAGTAGACACCCTCCGTGTACTGCGAGTTCCACTGCATCGCGATCTCGACCGAGAGCATCCGCTCCTTGTCCTCGGCCTCGACGTCGATGACGGTCGGGTGGATCAGCTCGCCCTTGCGCGAGTTGAGGTACTTCACGAAGTCGACGATGCCGCCCTCGTAGTGGTACTTCACCGTGCGCGCCTGGGCGTCGTCCGACTCCTCGGCGGAGTCCGCGCCCAAGGTCGCCTTCGCCGACTCGCGCTCGTCCGTCAGCGTCAGGGTCAGGCCCTTGTTCAGGAAGGCCATCTCCTGGAAGCGCCGCGAGAGCGTCTCGAAGGAGTAGTCGGTCGTCTCGAAGACGTCGGGGTCGGCCCAGAACGTCACCGACGTGCCGTGCTCGTCGGTCTCCTCGTTCTTGGCCAGCGGGGCCGTCGGGACGCCCAGCTTGTAGTCCTGGGTCCAGCGGTGGCCGTCCGTCTTGACCTCGACCGCGACCTTGGTCGACAGGGCGTTCACGACGGACACGCCGACACCGTGCAGACCGCCGGAGACGGCGTAGCCGCCGCCGCCGAACTTGCCGCCCGCGTGCAGCACCGTGAGGACGACCTCGACGGCCGGCTTGCCCTCGGACGGCACGATGCCGACCGGGATGCCCCGGCCGTTGTCGACCACGCGCACACCGCCGTCGGCGAGGATCGTCACGTCGATCGTGTCGGCATGCCCGGCCATGGCCTCGTCGACGGAGTTGTCCACGACCTCCTGCACGAGGTGGTGCAGGCCACGCTCACCGGTCGAGCCGATGTACATACCCGGCCGCTTGCGGACCGCATCCAGGCCCTCGAGGACCTGGATGGCACTGGCGTCGTAATTCTTCTCGTTGGAGTCGCCGGAATCGGCCACGAAGCGCCCTTTCTGGCACAGCGCAGCCCGTACTCCGGACCAGCGTGTGCGCCGGAGGAGCGGCCGCGTCGATCTGCGTTGTCTGCGTGATCCCGCGATCGGGCGGGATTCCCTCCAGTCTACCGGTACCACTGACATGAATGGGGGTTTGCCGGTACCTGAGTCCGCATGTGCCGCCCTGAACCTCTACCTTCCGACTCCCCATATCCGGGATGGGGCTCAAAGAGGCTCACACGGGCATCCAGCGCTTCGGCCTGTCAAGCTCCGGCTACCGTGAGGGACACCACCTGCCGCCCTGACCCCAGGCGGCCGCCGACGCCGTGCCCAGGGGCCCCGCCGGCACCCTCGGCGGGGTCTGATCCGTCCCTTCCGGAGACGGTCTAGCCGTACGTGTCCCCCGGACCCGTGCTGCCCGGCGCCCGCCACGGCCCGTAGCCCCTCGGGCGGCCGCCCCCGGGGCCCCGGACCTTGATCAGCCGGACCGTGCCCTGCCCCAGGTCCGCGTTCAGCCGCGCCACCAGCTGCGGGGCCAGAAGCTTCAGCTGCGCCGCCCACGCCGAGGAATCGCACCGGACGACCAGCTCACGGTCCTCGTAGTGCTCCGGTTCACAGTGCGCCGCGATGTCCGGCCCGACGATCTCCGGCCAGCGCTCCATCACGCCCGCCACCGCCATCGGCATCTCCCAGCCGCGCTCGGTGCGCAGCCGGTCCAGCGCCGCCATCAGCGGCATCGGATCCCGGCCGTCCGCCCGCGCACCCGACCGCAGTCCCGGCCCCTGCTGTCGCTTCTTCCCGCCCGCCGCGTTCCCCCGCGCCCGCGCCTGCTCCCGCGCGGCGGCCAGCGCCTGCCGCGCCAGGTCCACCCCGGAGGGCTCCGGCGCCCTGCGGGCCTCCTTGCGCGGTTCCTTGTCCTGATCGCTCACAGCCGGGTCACCTCACCGCCGGACACCCCGAACCGCGTCCCCGTCAGCACACCCGGAACGTCATCGTCCACCGCCGCCGTCACCAGCACCTGCTCGCCCGGCGCGACCAGCTCGGCCAGCCGCTCCCGCCGCCGCGTATCCAGCTCCGCGAACACGTCGTCCAGGATCAGCACCGGCTCGGCGCCCTCCGAGCGCAGCAGCTCGTACGAGGCCAGCCGCAGGGCCAGCGCGTACGACCACGACTCCCCGTGGCTCGCGTACCCCTTCGCCGGCAGCTCCCCGAGCCGCAGCAGCAGGTCGTCGCGGTGCGGACCGACCAGCGTCACGCCGCGCTCGATCTCCTGCTTGCGCACCTGGGCCAGGGCCGCCAGCAGCACCTCGTAGACCGCCTCGCGGCTGCGCGCCGCCCCGCTGTCCACCGGCTCGCCCGCCGAGGATCTGTACGCGAGCCCCAGCGGACCGCCGCCGGGCGCGAGCTGCTCGTACGCCTTGTCCGCCAGCGGCAGCAGCGTCGCGATCAGGTCCAGCCGCTGCGCCAGCAGCTCCGCGCCCGCCCGCGCGAGGTGCTGGTCCCACACGTCCAGGGTCGACAGGTCCATGGACCGGCCGCCGTGCCGGCGGGCCATCGCCGCCGACTTCAGCAGGGTGTTGCGCTGCTTCAGCACCCGCTCGTAGTCCGAGCGGACCGCCGCCATCCGCGGCGAGCGCGCCGTGACGATCTCGTCCAGGAACCGGCGCCGCTCGCCCGGGTCGCCCTTCACGAGCGCCAGGTCCTCCGGCGCGAACAGCACCGTCCGTACGATCCCCAGCACGTCCCGCGGCTTGACCTGTGAGGACCGGTTGATCCGGGCCCTGTTCGCCCGGCCCGGGTTCAGCTCCAGCTCGACCAGCTGCCGGCGCTCGCCCTGGGTGACGGCCGCGCGGATAACCGCACGCTCCGCGCCCATCCGTACGAGCGGCGCGTCCGAGGAGACCCGGTGGCTGCCGAGCGTCGACAGGTAGCCGATCGCCTCGACGAGGTTGGTCTTCCCCTGGCCGTTGGGGCCCACGAAAGCGGTGACGCCCGGGTCGAGGGGAACCTCGGCCCGGGCGTACGAGCGGAAGTCGGCCAGCGAGAGATGCGAAACGTGCATACGGCGCCGACCTCCCCCGGCTTCCTGCTGCTCTGTGTGGTGCTGTGTGCGGCCCCCGGGGGCGCCGCACGGTGTCTCTTGTCGCTACTTCTTCTCGACCGCGTGGCCGCCGAACTGGTTGCGCAGCGCGGCGATCATCTTCATCTGCGGGGAGTCGTCCTGGCGCGACGCGAACCGCGCGAACAGCGAGGCGGTGATCGCGGGCAGCGGAACGGCGTTGTCGATCGCCGCCTCCACCGTCCAGCGGCCCTCGCCCGAGTCCTGGGCGAAGCCGCGCAGCTGGTCGAGGTGCTCGTCCTCGTCGAGGGCGTTCACGGCCAGGTCCAGCAGCCAGGACCGGATGACCGTGCCCTCCTGCCAGGAGCGGAAGACCTCGCGGACGTCGGTGACCGAGTCCACCTTCTCCAGCAGCTCCCAGCCCTCGGCGTAGGCCTGCATCATGGCGTACTCGATGCCGTTGTGGACCATCTTCGCGAAGTGGCCCGCGCCGACCTTGCCGGCGTGCACGGCGCCGAACTCGCCCTCGGGCTTGAGGGCGTCGAAGACCGGCTGCACGGTCGCGACGTGCTCCTTGTCGCCGCCGTACATGAGGGCGTAGCCGTTCTCGAGGCCCCACACGCCGCCGGAGACGCCGCAGTCGACGAAGCCGATGCCCTTGGCCTTCAGCTCCTCGGCGTGCTTCTCGTCGTCCGTCCAGCGCGAGTTGCCGCCGTCGACCACGATGTCGCCCGGCGACAGCAGCTCGGCGAGCTCGTCGACGGTGGACTGGGTGGCCGCACCGGCCGGGACCATGACCCACACCACGCGGGGGGCCTGCAGACTGTCCACAAGCTCCTGCAGGCTGTGGACATCGGCGAGGTCCGGGTTGCGGTCGTATCCGATGACGGTGTGGCCTGCGCGGCGGATGCGCTCGCGCATGTTGCCGCCCATCTTGCCGAGACCGACGAGACCAAGCTCCATCAGGTGGTTCCTTAAGCGTTGTGGCCGTCTTTGCCGGGGCCTCCTGCTTCCCGGAGGACATCCCAGGCCCCGAGCCTACGCCCGGCGGGCTCGCCGGGCGCCATGGGGCGCGCCTGGCCCGGGAGTACGGGAAAACGCGGTCAGGCCCGGTCTCGCGGCGTGCGAAACCGGGCCTGACCTGCGAAGAATCAGCCGGAGAGGCGTACCGGCATGATCAGGTACTTGTACGCCTCGTCGGCTTCGGCGTCGACCGCCGGGCGGCCGCTGAGCAGCGCCGGCTTGGTGGACGTGGTGAAGCTGAGCTGAGCGGCGGGCGAGTCGATCGCGCTCAGGCCGTCGAGCAGGAAGGTCGGGTTGAAGGCGATCGAGATGTCGTCGCCCTCGAGCTTGGCGTCGACGCGCTCCACAGCCTGTGCGTCGTCGGAGGAACCGGCCTCGAGGATCAGCACGCCCTGCTCGAAGCTCAGGCGGACCGGGGTGTTGCGCTCGGCGACCAGCGCCACGCGCTTGACGGCCTCGACGAACGGGGCGGTCTCGATCACGGCGATGGAGTTGAACTCCGTCGGGAAAAGCGTGCGGTACTTCGGCAGGTCGCCCTCGAGGAGGCGGGTGGTGGTGCGGCGGCCGGCGCCCTCGAAGCCGATCAGGCCCTCGCCGGCACCGGAGCCGGACAGCGCCAGGGTGACGGTGTCACCGCTGGTGAGCGACTTGGCGGTGTCCAGGAGCGTCTTCGCGGGCACCAGGGCCACGGCGGAGGCGTCCGGGTTCTCCGGCTTCCACAGGAACTCGCGGACCGCGAAGCGGTAGCGGTCGGTGGAGGCGAGGGTGACGCGGTCGCCCTCGATCTCGATGCGCACACCGGTCAGCACGGGCAGCGTGTCGTCGCGGCCGGCGGCGATGGCGACCTGGGCCGCGGCCGAGGCGAAGACCTCGCCGGGCACGGTGCCGGTAGCGGTCGGCATCGTCGGCAGCGCCGGGTACTCCTCCACAGGCAGGGTGTGGAGTGTGAACCGCGAGGAGCCGCAGACCACGGTCGCCCGTACACCGTCTGTGGAAATCTCCACCGGGCGGTTGGGGAGGGCGCGGCAGATGTCGGCCAGCAGCCGGCCGGAGACCAGGACCGTGCCGTCCTCCTCGACGTCCGCCTCGACGGAGACGCGGGCCGAGACCTCGTAGTCGAAGCCGGAGAGGCTGAGGGTGCCCTCTTCGGCCTTCAGCAGCAGGCCCGCGAGAACGGGCACCGGCGGCCGGGCCGGGAGGCTACGGGCAGCCCAGGCCACCGCCTCCGCGAGTACGTCGCGCTCCACCCGGATCTTCACCGGAACCGCCTCCTGCTGTTGCTCGCTCGTCTGCCGGCCTTCGTCGTCGGCTTGTCGATGGCTCGAGTGCCGGGGACCAGTCTGACGTACGGCGCCGACACTCGGTGCGGCTGGCGGTCAAGTCGGGAGCGAGGCGTTGGCGAGCCCGTCCACCGAGTTGTGCACAGGACCTGCTTGAAAACCGAAACCGGGCTAACTCTCTATGGGGGTAGTAGTAGGGCCTGTGGAAACGGTGGATAACCCCGTTTTCCCAGGTCAGCCCGCGTTTTTTATCCCCACACCCTGTGGGTGGCACCGGTGGACAACACGGTGTCTCTGTGGAGAACGAAAAGTTCTGCACAGGCCGTCCCCAGACGACCTCGACTACTCCACAGGTGTGTCCCCAGCTTTCCCCCAGTACTCCACAGCCCAAACGTCCACCTGCGTGTGACGGCTTTCACTCGGGGCGGTGAGCGGGGGTGGAATGTTGCCGAACAGTGGACAACGGTGTGGAGAAGACGTCGGATCCTGTGCACAGGATCGGCGAACCTGTGGGTTGGCGGTGGACAACGTCGTGGACAGGGCTGTGGATGAATATTCTGTCCACAGGCTGTGGATGAAGCTTGCGCACAATTCCACAGCCTGCTGACCAGGCCTGATGGATCCTCACCCGGCATGCCTGTGGACAGATTGTGGGCGATGGGGGCCGTCCCCAGGGTGTGGACGGCAGAAAGTCCGCGAATCTGTGGATGAGTTGCTCCCGAGGGGGCGTATTCGAACAGGTCAGGGGCGCGCGGACGAAGAAGGGCGCCCCCGGTGTGGTCCGGGAGCGCCCTCTGAAAGCGTTTGGAAGAGCTCTGCGCGGGTCCGCCTCAGCCGTTCTTGATGCGGTTGGTGAGCTCCGTGACCTGGTTGTAGATGGAGCGGCGCTCCGCCATCAGGGCGCGGATCTTGCGGTCGGCGTGCATGACCGTGGTGTGGTCCCGCCCGCCGAACTGGGCCCCGATCTTGGGCAGGGACAGGTCGGTGAGCTCCCGGCACAGGTACATGGCGATCTGCCGCGCGGTGACCAGGACCCGGCTGCGCGAGGAGCCGCACAGGTCGTCCACGGTGAGCCCGAAGTAGTCGGCGGTGGCCGCCATGATGTCGGTCGCCGTGATCTCCGGCGCGCTGTCCTCGCCGCCGGGGATCAGGTTCTTGAGGACGTCCTCGGTCAGGCCCAGGTCGACCGGCTGCCGGTTCAGGCTCGCGAAGGCCGTGACCCGGATCAGCGCCCCCTCCAGCTCGCGGATGTTGCGCGAGATGCGGGAGGCGATGAACTCCAGTACCTCCGGCGGGGCGTTGAGCTGCTCCTGGACCGCCTTCTTGCGCAGGATCGCGATGCGCGTTTCCAGCTCGGGCGGCTGGACGTCGGTGATCAGGCCCCACTCGAAGCGGTTGCGCAGCCGGTCCTCCAGGGTGACGAGCTGCTTGGGCGGCCGGTCGGAGGAGAGCACGATCTGCTTGTTGGCGTTGTGGAGCGTGTTGAAGGTGTGGAAGAACTCCTCCTGCGTCGACTCCTTGCTCGCGAGGAACTGGATGTCGTCGACGAGCAGGATGTCCATCTCGCGGTAGCGCTTGCGGAACGCGTCGCCCTTGCCGTCGCGGATGGAGTTGATGAACTCGTTGGTGAACTCCTCGGAGCTCACGTACCGCACGCGGGTGCCGGGGTACAGGCTCCGCGCGTAGTGCCCGATGGCGTGCAGCAGGTGCGTCTTGCCGAGTCCCGACTCCCCGTAGATGAAGAGCGGGTTGTACGCCTTCGCGGGCGCTTCGGCGACGGCCACCGCGGCGGCGTGCGCGAAGCGGTTGGAGGCGCCGATGACGAAGGTGTCGAACAGGTACTTGGGGTTCAGCCGGGCGGTCGGCTCGAGCGGGCCGGACGTGGAGCCGCCGGACGGCGCCGGGGCGGCCGAGGGCCGGCCGGGGGCCTGGCGGGGCGGGGGCTGCTCGTACTGCTGCTGCTCGTACTGCTGCTGTTCGTACTTCTGCTGCTCGTACTGATGCGACGGGTGGGACTGGTGCTGCTGCTGGGACTCGTACGGGGACTGCTCGTACTGCTGCTGCTCGTAGGAGCCCTGGTCGTAGGCCGGGGGCTCGGACTGCTGGAGGTAGCCCGGCTGCGGAGAGGCGTACGGGTCGCGCTCGGGGAAGCCGCCGAGGCGGGGCTGCTGCCAGCCGTAGTCGTCCTGCTGCCCGCCCCGCGGCCAGGCGCCGGGCTCCGGGCGCTGCTGCTGGTAGTCCGGGTAGGCGGGGCGGGCGGTGGGGAGCTGGTCGTCGGAGGGGCCGCCCGGGCCGCCGGGGCGCTGGCCGGGGTACGGCTCGTACCCGCCCTGCTGCTGGCCGCCCGGGGCGGAGGGCGCGGGCTCGCCGGCGGAGTCGTCCACGGTGATCGCGATCCGGATGGGGCGGCCGCATTCGCGGCTGAGGGCGTCGCTGATCAGCGGGGCGAGGCGGCCCTCGAGGACGCGCTTGCCCCACTCGTTGGGGACGGCGAGCAGTGCGGTGTCGGCGACGAGTGCCAGGGGCTGGCATCGCTCGACCCACTGCTTGTCCTTGGGCTCGATCCCCGGCTGTCCCTCCCCGAGGAGCTTTTCGAGCACCCTTGGCCACACTGCGGCAAGATCGGCAGGTACGTCAGCCACAGAGCACGCTCTCTCACAGGGGTCCCACGAATGTGTGGTTCTTTGGGACGGTCGGGACAAAAAAATCCGGGATCAGGCAACGGTAGTCAGGCCAGCGGGTACGGTTCAAGTCGTTGTCCACAGCCTGTGCACAGTGTGGGGCAGCGTCGGCTCGGTTTGACCGGATGGCGTAGCCGCGCGTACCGTAACGAGGTCGAGTTGTCGATGGCTGCTGCCGCCTGCCTACCGATGGGCGAAGATCACTGATCGTGATCGTTTAGCGGTGCCACTCGGGCGAACACGCGAGTTTCCTCGTGGGCGCACGGTGACAGCCAGGCGATGTCCCGCCACAACGATTTCATTCTCTGGAGCCCCCGAGTGAGCAAGCGCACCTTCCAGCCGAACAACCGCCGTCGTGCCAAGACCCACGGCTTCCGCCTGCGGATGCGTACCCGTGCCGGTCGCGCGATCCTCGCGAACCGTCGTGGCAAGGGCCGCGCCGCCCTTTCCGCGTAACAACACGCAGGTCGTGACGTCGTGCTGTCTCCCGAGAATCGGCTGAGGCGGCGCGAGGACTTCGCGAGCGCGGTACGTCGAGGTCGTCGGGCTGGTCGCCCGCTCCTCGTCGTCCACCTACGTACAAGCGGTGCAACGGACCCGCACGAGCCGGGGGAGATCGATCCCTCGACGCGTGCGGGTTTCGTCGTCAGCAAGGCTGTCGGCAACGCCGTCATACGTAACCGGGTGAAGCGCCGTCTGCGCCATCTGGTCCGGGAGCGGCTGTCCCAGCTGCCCGCCGGTAGCCTGGTGGTGGTACGTGCGTTGCCCGGAGCGGGTGATGCCGGCCCCGACGATCTGGCCCGGGACCTGGATGCCGCTCTGGCGCGGCTCCTGGGAGGCGTGGCTCGATGAAGTACCCGCTGCTCGCTTTGATCAAGCTGTACCAGTGGACGATCAGTCCGCTGCTCGGCCCGGTGTGCCGCTACTACCCCTCGTGTTCGCACTACGGGTACACGGCCATCGACCGGCATGGTGCGGTGAAGGGGACGGTCCTGACCGGCTGGCGGATCCTGCGGTGCAATCCGTGGTCCCCGGGTGGTGTGGACCACGTCCCACCTCGTAAACGCCCGCGTTGGCACGAGCAGCTGCGCAGTGCGTTGCGTAGATCTCGCAATGCTCAAGGAGCCTGATTAGTGGACACGATTGCCAGTCTGTTCAGCTTTATCACCACACCCGTTTCGTGGATCATCGTCCAGTTCCACAAGCTGTACGGGGCGGTCTTCGGTGCGGACAGTGGGTGGGCCTGGGGCCTGTCCATCGTGTCCCTGGTGGTCTTGATCCGTATCTGCCTGATCCCGCTCTTCGTGAAGCAGATCAAGGCGACGCGTGGCATGCAGGCGCTCCAGCCGAAGATGAAGGCGATCCAGGAGCGCTACAAGAACGACAAGCAGCGTCAGTCCGAAGAGATGATGAAGCTGTACAAGGAGACGGGTACCAACCCGCTCTCCTCGTGCCTTCCCATCCTGGCGCAGTCCCCGTTCTTCTTCGCGCTCTACCACGTGCTGGCGAGCATCGCCAACGGCGAGAAGATCGGCTACATCGACGGTCCGCTGCTGGAGAGTGCGCGTAACGCCCACATCTTCGGTGCCCCGCTGGCGTCCAAGTTCATGGACAGCGCCGCGGACGTCGCCGCTCTCGGCGCTTCGATCACGGACGTGCGGATCGTCACCGCGGTCATGATCGTCCTGATGTCGCTGTCGCAGTTCTACACCCAGCGTCAGCTGATGCAGAAGAACGTCGACCTCTCGGTCAAGACGCCGTTCATGCAGCAGCAGAAGATGCTGATGTACATCTTCCCCGTGATCTTCGCGGTCATGGGCATCAACTTCCCCGTCGGTGTCCTCGTCTACTGGCTGACCACGAACGTGTGGACCATGGGCCAGCAGATGTACGTGATCAACCAGAACCCGACGCCGGGCAGCATGGCCCAGGACCAGTACCTGAACCGCCTGCTGAAGCACGTCAGCTCGCACGGTGACGTCAAGGGCCGGAGCAAGAAGAAGGTCGTCGCCGCGATCGTGGCCAAGGGCCCGGACCGCAACGACAACGAACGCAAGTTCATCTCCGCGCTGACCAAGCAGGGCCTGGCCGCTCAGGCGGACGGCTCGGTCGCCAAGAGTGCTGAAGCCACCGTCGACTCGGACGCGGCGAGCGGCGGTGTCGCGACCAAGCGGCAGCAGCCCAAGCGGCAGACGAAGTCGAAGCGTCAGACGCCCCCCAGCAAGCCCTCCAAGAAGTAAGAAGGAGTCCCTCCCGTGACGGAAGGCACCACCACCGCCGCCGCTGAGAGTGGCGACACCCTGACCCGCCTCGAGCAGGAGGGTGAGATCGCGGCCGACTACCTTGAGGGTCTGCTGGACATCGCCGACCTGGACGGCGACATCGACATGGACGTCGAGGCCGACCGGGCCGCGGTGTCGATCGTCAGTGACTCGGCCGGCCGCGACCTGCAGAAGCTCGTGGGCCGCGACGGTGAGGTTCTGGAGGCTCTGCAGGAGCTGACTCGCCTCGCCGTGCACCGCGAGACCGGGGACCGCAGTCGGCTGATGCTCGACATCGCCGGGTTCCGCGCGAAGAAGCGCGAGGAGCTGGCGGCGCTGGGCGCCCAGGCCGCGGCGGACGTGAAGGCGTCCGGCGAGCCCATGAAGCTGGCCCCGATGACCCCGTTCGAGCGCAAGGTCGTCCACGACGCGGTGGCGGCGGCCGGTCTGCGGAGCGAGTCCGAGGGCGAGGAGCCGCAGCGCTTCGTCGTTGTGCTCCCGGCCTGACCGGTAGCGAGAGTGTTCGGCCCCGTCTGTGTCGCAGACGGGGCCGAAGTTTGTCAGCCTGGCATGTGAACGACGCGCCATCTTGAAGACGTGGTTCTTCAGAACCATGCGGTACGGAAGGGACGGTCCCCGTGACGGAGGCAGCTGAGCTTCCCCCGGCGCCTGAAGAGGCGCGCGCGGTGTTCGGTGAGTTTTTCCCGGAAGCTGTGCGCTACGCGGAGCTGCTGGCCGATGCGGGAGTGAAGCGGGGCCTGATCGGGCCGCGTGAGGTGCCGCGCCTGTGGGAGCGGCATCTGCTGAACTGCGCTGTGCTGTCGGAGGTGGTTCCCCAGGGAGTCACCGTGTGCGACGTGGGCTCGGGCGCGGGTCTGCCCGGCATCCCGCTGGCTCTGGTGCGGCGCGATCTGAAGATCACGCTGCTCGAGCCGCTGCTGCGGCGTACGACGTTCCTCCAGGAGGCCGTGGAGCTGCTGGGCCTGGACCACGTGACGGTGGTGCGCGGGCGGGCCGAGGAAGTCCTCGGGAAGCTCCAGCCGGTGCACGTGGTGACGGCCCGCGCGGTGGCTCCGCTGGACCGGCTGGCCGGCTGGGGCGTGCCCCTGCTGCGTCCGTACGGGGAGATGCTGGCGCTCAAGGGCGACACCGCGGAGGAGGAGCTGGTGTCGGCCAAGACCGCGCTGACGAAGCTCGGTGTGGTGAAGACCTCGGTGCTGCACGTCGGTGAGGGTGTGGTGGACCCCCTGTCGACGGTGGTGCGCGTCGAGGTCGGCGAGAGCCCCGGCGGGGTGAGGTTCGCGGCCAAGCGGGCTAAGGCGGCTCGGGTGGGACGGACGCGCCGGCGTCGCTGAACCTCTGATTCCCGGGGTTCGGCGGGAGATTTCGCCTGTGTTGGGCCCTATAGGTATGGATTTCGGAGTGTCGTAGCGGCCGGAAGTCTCCGCCCGGGCATCGTGTTTCACGTGAAACGTCGCTCTCTGCTGCACGGAATCATCAGCCGCGGTCGTGCGGCTGCGTCCCCCCGCCCCCGCAAGGACGCGAGGGGGACGGAGTTGTCCACATCGGTGGATTCATCCACAGGAGTACGGGCCCCGCTGGTTCGCGACCCCGGTGACATGGCAGGCTCTGTTCATCGCGAGCCTGATGTCGAGGAGAGTGACACCGTGCGGTCCGACGCCAACCTCGCGGGGCCGATGACCGATCCGGTCCCCGGTCCCCGCTCTGAATCGGCGGGGGACGATGTTTCACGTGAAACATCGCCTCCTCCCCTTGTAGACAACGACACCCCCATCGGCCGAGCCGCCCAGCTGGCGGTCGAGGCGCTGGGGCGCGCCGGTGAGGGCTTGCCCCGTCCGGAGCAGACCCGGGTCATCGTGGTCGCCAACCAGAAGGGCGGCGTGGGCAAGACCACGACGACCGTGAATCTGGCGGCCTCGCTGGCACTGCACGGGGCGCGGGTCCTGGTGGTCGACCTCGACCCGCAGGGCAATGCCTCCACGGCTCTGGGCATCGACCACCACGCGGACGTGCCGTCGATCTACGACGTTCTGGTGGACAGCCGGCCGCTGCTGGAGGTGGTCCAGCCCGTGGTGGACGTGGAGGGGCTCTTCTGCGCTCCGGCCACGATCGACCTGGCAGGTGCGGAGATCGAGCTGGTGTCGCTGGTGGCCCGTGAGAGCCGGCTGCAGCGGGCGATCCAGGCGTACGAGCAGCCGCTCGACTACATCCTGATCGACTGCCCGCCGTCGCTGGGGCTGCTCACGGTCAACGCTCTGGTGGCGGGCGCGGAGGTGCTGATCCCGATCCAGTGCGAGTACTACGCGCTGGAGGGTCTGGGTCAGCTGCTGCGCAATGTCGACCTGGTGCGGGCCCACCTGAACCCGGCCCTGCACGTGTCGACGATCCTGCTGACGATGTACGACGGCAGGACCCGGCTGGCCTCGCAGGTGGCGGACGAGGTGCGCAGTCACTTCGGCAAGGAGGTGCTGCGGACGAGCATCCCGCGGTCGGTGCGCATCTCCGAGGCGCCGAGCTATGGGCAGACGGTGCTCACCTATGACCCGGGTTCCAGCGGCTCGCTCTCCTATCTGGAGGCGGCGCGGGAGATCGCGTTTCGTGGGGTTGGAATGCAATACGACGCCCGGCAGGCCCATCTGGGCGCGGGTGTGAACAGCACGCAGAGTGTGGCGGAGGGGATCCAGTGAGCGAGCGACGTAGAGGTCTGGGGCGGGGGCTCGGTGCGCTGATTCCGGCGGCTCCGCAGGAGCAGACGCCGCCGGTGGTCGGCGGCGGGTCGACGTCTCCGTCGGCGGTGCCGGTGATGACCGCGGAGCGCGGGGTCGCGGCGGCGAAGCTGGCTTCGCTCGCGCAGGCCGATGTTTCACGTGAAACATCGTTCGCGGCCCCGCCGGTGAGCGAGCCGGCGCCGGCGGCGCCGGAGGCCAATGTGGTGGCCGGGGCGTCGTTCGCGGAGCTTCCAATGGACGCGATCACGCCGAACCCGCGGCAGCCGCGCGAGGTCTTCGACGAGGACGCGCTGGCCGAGCTGGTGACCTCCATCCAGGAGGTGGGCCTGCTTCAGCCGGTGGTGGTGCGGCAGTCGTCTCCCGGCCGCTATGAGCTGATCATGGGCGAGCGGCGCTGGCGGGCCTGCCGGGAGGCCGGGCTGGAGAGCATCCCGGCGATCATCCGCGCGACGGACGACGAGAAGCTGCTCCTGGACGCGCTGCTGGAGAACCTGCACCGGGCTCAGCTGAACCCGCTGGAAGAGGCCGCGGCCTACGACCAGCTGCTCCAGGACTTCAACTGCACGCACGACCAGCTGGCGGACCGGATCGGGCGTTCGCGCCCCCAGGTGTCGAACACGCTCCGACTGCTGAAGCTGTCGCCGTCGGTGCAGCGGAGGGTGGCCGCGGGTGTGCTCTCGGCGGGCCACGCGCGGGCGCTGCTGTCGGTGGAGGATTCCGAGGAGCAGGACCGCCTGGCGCACCGGATCGTGGCCGAGGGGCTGTCGGTGCGTGCGGTGGAGGAGATCGTGACGCTGATGGCGTCGGAGCCCTCCAGCGGGGTGAAGCCGAAGGGCCCGCGTGCGGGTGCCCGGGTGGCTCCGGCGCTCAGCGAGCTGGCGACGCGGCTGTCGGACCGGTTCGAGACGCGGGTGAAGGTCGACCTGGGCCAGAAGAAGGGCAAGATCACCGTCGAGTTCGCTTCGATGGAGGATCTGGAGCGGATTCTGGGGACGCTGGCGCCGGGCGAGGGCCGGGTGCTGGAGCAGGGTCTGTCCGGGGAGTGATCCCCGGAGCCGCCGAGGGGCGGACCGTGCCGGTGAGAGCCGCGCGGTCCGCCCCTTTGCCGTGCCGCCGAGCCGCGCCTGTCGAATGAGCGGGGACCAGTGGTTACCATGCGTTCATGGGTCGTCGGCTGGTACCGCTCACGCTGGACAACCTCCAGGATCTGCCTCGACGTTGCCGGTCCTGTGTGTTCTGGGAGCTCGATCCGGTCAGCGGTGACGCCGCCGTGAAGGCGGGGACACCGGCACTGGAGAAAGAGGCCTGGATCTCCGCCGTCCTCCTGGAGTGGGGATCGTGCGGCCGGGTCGTCTACGTGGACGAGGTCCCGGTCGGCTTCGTGCTGTACGCGCCGCCGGCGTACGTCCCGCGGTCCACGGCGTTCCCGACGAGTCCGGTGTCCCCGGACGCCGTGCAGCTGATCACGGCATGGATCATGCCGGGGTACCAGGGGCAGGGGCTGGGCCGGGTGATGGTCCAGACGGTGGCGAAGGATCTGCTGCGCCGGGGGTTTCGGGCCATCGAGGCCTTCGGGGACGCCCGGTGGGAGGGCCCGGCGTGCCTGCTCCCGGCGGACCACCTGCTCGCGGTGGGCTTCAAGACGGTCCGGCCCCACCCGGCGCATCCACGGCTGAGGCTGGAGCTGCGCTCCACGCTGTCGTGGAAGGAAGACGTGGAGCTGGCGCTGGACCGGCTGCTGGGAGCGGCACGCAAGGAGCCGGCGCTGCGCCCGCTGTGAGCGGACACGGGAACGGGACCGCCCGCGGAGGGACGGCCCCGTTTCTCCACCGGCCGCCGCCGGGGTCGCCCCCGGCGGAACAGGCGGATCGTCAGGCGGTCTTCGCCTGGACGAACTCCTCGAGGTCGCGCAGGATGGCGGCCTTCGGCTTGGCGCCCACGATGGTCTTGGCGACCTCGCCGCCCTGGTACACGTTCAGGGTCGGGATGGACATGACGCCGTACTTGGCGGCCGTGGCCGGGTTCTCGTCGATGTTCAGCTTGACGATCTCGATCTGGTCGCCGTACTCGGCGGCGATGGCCTCGAGGGACGGCGCGATCTGGCGGCACGGTCCGCACCAGGCGGCCCAGAAGTCCACCAGTACGGGCTTGTCGCTCCTGAGGACCTCGGCCTCGAAGTCAGCGTCGGTCACGTTCTTGAGGGTGCCGGCCACAGCGGCCTCCTTCTTCCTGCGGGGTGTGGGTGGGGCTGGTACGGGGGTCAGACGGTCGCGTGGGCCTTCTCGGCGTCCGCGAGGGCGGCGAGGAAGCGCTCGGCGTCCAGTGCGGCGGAGCAGCCGGTGCCCGCAGCGGTGATGGCCTGACGGTAGGTGTGGTCCACGACGTCGCCGGCGCCGAAGACGCCGGTCACGCTGGTCCGGGTGGAGGGGGCGTCGACCTTGAGGTAGCCCTCGTCGTCGAGCTCCAGCTGGTCCTTGAACAGCTCGGTGCGGGGGTCGTGGCCGACGGCGATGAAGAGGCCGGTCACGGGCAGCGCGGAGGTCTCACCGGTCTTGGTGTTGCGCAGGGTGAGGCCGGAGAGCTTCTGCTCGCCGTGGATCTCGGCGACCTCGCTGTCCCAGGCGAACTTGATCTTCGGGTCCGCGAAGGCGCGGTCCTGCATGGCCTTCGAGGCGCGCAGGCTGTCGCGGCGGTGGACGATCGTGACGGACTTGGCGAACCGGGAGAGGAAGGTCGCTTCCTCGATCGCGGTGTCGCCGCCGCCGACGACGGCGATGTCGTGGTCCTTGAAGAAGAACCCGTCACAGGTGGCGCACCAGGAGACGCCGCGGCCGGAGAGCGCGTCCTCGTTCGGCAGGCCGAGCTTGCGGTGCTGGGAGCCGGTGGTGACGATGACGGCCTTGGCGCGGTGCACGGTGCCGGCGGTGTCGGTGACGGTCTTGATGTCACCGGTGAGGTCCACGGACACGACGTCGTCCGGGACCAGCTCGGCACCGAAGCGCTCGGCCTGGCCGCGCATGTTGTCCATGAGGTCCGGGCCCATGATCCCGTCCTGGAACCCGGGGAAGTTCTCCACCTCGGTGGTGTTCATCAGCGCGCCACCGGCGGTGACGGCGCCTTCGAATACCAGAGGCTTGAGCGAAGCACGTGCGGTGTACAGGGCGGCGGTGTAGCCGGCCGGTCCGGATCCGATGATGATCACGTTTCGGACGTCGCTCACGGGTTTCTTCCTCGTCTCTGCGGACTGCGTACTGCCTACCGGGGGCCGGTGCGGACTCTCACCCCACCCAACGGATCCTACGGCGCGAGCATTCCCCAGCCCGCCCGGTGCGGGACCCGATGTGTCAGCTTCGGGCAAAGCTGTTCGTGAGCAGCACCTTTCCGGTGCTGTCCGGGGCGCTCTCGCAGGCGCTGTCGACGAGGTAGGCGTCCACGCGGGAGCTGTCGCCCGGGTGCGGCAGGACGAGCAGGAAGACGGGAGTGCCCTGGTAGCTGCCGCGTTCGGTGGCGACCGGAAGGTCCGGGCGGCCGGTCGCCTTCTGGACGCACGCCGGTACGGACGCCGCCCCGCGGTCGTTGGGGGCGATCCCGGGGGCCGGAGAGGTGTTCTCCATCCCGTACGTGTTGTTCTGCTCCTGCGGGGCGGTGCCGGAGGCCTCACCCGAGGCGAGGAGCCGGCGGACCGTGCTCTGGAGGCCTTGGGCGGTGTACGAGCCGTCGGCGGCCCGGGGCTGGGCGGCCGAGCTCGTCGCGTCACGGGCCGTCAGCGGGGGCGGACCGGCGGGGTCGGCGAACAGGAAGATCCCGAGGGCGCAGGCGGCGGCCCCGGTCAGTCCCGCGAGAACGGCGATCCGGCGGCGGGCGCGGCGCCGGCCGGGGCCGGTTGGGCCGGTCGGGTGACCGGCGGGCTGGGCGCGCCTCGCCGATGTTTCACGTGAAACATCGCGGTCGGAGGTGCGGGGACGGGCCGCCTCGGCGGGCCCTCCGCTCTGCTGGGGATCCCGGGGCGTGGTGGCGTCGAGGAGGGCCTCGGCGGCCAGGGCGGCGTCGATGCGGCCCGCGATGTCGGCGGGCATCCGGGCCGGGCCCGGGAGGGTGCCCAGCACCGCCCGGATCTCCTCCAGGGAGTCGCGCACGTCGGCGCAGAGCACGCAGTCGCCGAGGTGGCGGCGGACTTCGGCGCTGCGGGCCGGGGAGAGGAGCCCTTCGGTCAGGTCGGAGATCTCCGAGACGTCCGGGTGCCGGATCGTGCCGGTCGTGCCGGTGGTGGGGCTCACGGTCGTCCACCTCCGCCCTTCACTGCGTCTGGATCTGGATGCCTGGGTTCTGCCGCTGGTGGGACGGCTGTCCCCGGCGTCCGGTTCCTTCCCCGCTCGGCGGCGGTGTTATCCCCGGCATTCGCGCGCAGATGAGTGAGCATCGGGAGGAGTTTCGCCCGGCCCCGTGCGCACCGGCTCTTCACGGTGCCGGTGGGGACGTCGAGGAGGTCGGCGGCCTCGGCGACGGGGTATCCCTGCATGTCGACGAGGACGAGCGCCGCCCGCTGTTCGGCGGGGAGGGTGCTGAGGGCGGCCAGGAGCTGGCGGTGGAGGTCCTGGCGTTCCGCGGGGGCCTCGGCGGACTCGTGGGGCTCCAGGAGGCGCTCCAGGCGTTCCGTGTCGTCGAGGGGCGAGGTCTTGCGGGAGGCGGCCTTGCGGGCCCGGTCGAGGCAGGCGTTGACGGTGATCCGGTGCAGCCAGGTGGTGACGGCGGATTCCCCGCGGAAGGTGTGGGCGGCCCGGTAGGCGGACACGAGGGCGTCCTGCACCGCGTCGGCGGCCTCCTCCCGGTCGCCGAGCGTCCGCAGGGCCACGGCCCAGAGCCGGTCACGGTGGCGCCGCACGAGCTCACCGAAGGCCTCGGGGTCCCCGGCGGTGTGCCGGGCCAGCAGGTCCGCGTCGCTCGCGTCGCCGGTCGTCGCGTCGTGCATCACACCTCGCCTCCCGGGGGGAGATTACGGCCTGGGCGGGGGAATTGACGAGGGCCCGCCGTGCCGGTGGCGCAGCGGGCCCGCGAAGACGGTCAGGACCTCAGGGGGTCGTACCGAGGATCTTGATCTCGTTGATGCCGCCCCGGTAGCTGTCCGCTCCCTCGGAGGGCAGGGAGGTGATGTGGATCAGCACGTAGCGGGTGCGGACCGGCTTGTCGAGGTTGGCCTTCAGCTTCTTCTCGACGTCCTTCAGCTCGGTGATCGGCTGGGAGAACTGCGAGAGCTCCGACGGCGAGGAGGCCTCCGGCGGGGCGGCCCGGACCTGGAGCTTCTGGCCGCTCGCGTAGAGGTCCAGATCGATGCCGGCCACGTCCTGGACGCTGCCGAGGTCGACGATGATGCCGCTGCCGCCCTTGCGGGACGGCAGGTTGCCGAAGTTGGCGTAGCCGTCGTACCGGGGGGTGGCCCAGCCGGTCTCCGGGTTGCCGTCGACGGCCTTGTGGCTGTCCTTGGTGTTCAGCGGGTCCGGGTCGGGCGCGAACACGGAGGCGTCGGCGATGCTGAGGGCCTTGCCGGGAGTGACGGGCTTGGGGGCGTCGTCGGACTCGGTCTGCGTCTGGTTCGGGCCGTTGGTGCCGCCGTTGTTGCGCTCCAGCAGGGTGTCGGCCAGCTGCCAGCTGCCCAGGCCGAGGGCGGCGATGAGCAGGGCGGCGACACCCCACTTGAGGGCCCGGCCCGTACGGCTCTGCAGCGGGGGCGGCGGGGGCGCGATGGGCCGCACCTGGGTGGTGTTGGCACCGGGAGGCGTGGGACGGCCGTAGCTGCCCTGCTGGTAGGTCGTGTGCTGGTACTCCGGCGGGGCCGTGAAGGCGGGCTCCGGAGGCCGGATGCGGGGCATCGCGGCGACGGCCTTGGCCAGCTCCTCGGGGCTGGTGCAGGCGGGCTCCTGACGGGAGGCGGTGGCCCCGTCGTTGGCGAGGGCGCGCATGGCGAGCTCGCCCAGGCCCCGGTGCACCCCGGCGCGGACCTGGTCGGGGGCGATCAGGCCGACGCCCTTGGGCAGGCCGGTGAGCCCGTAGGCGTCGTTCTCGTACGGCCAGCGCTGGGTGAGCGCGGCGTACAGGAGTGCGCCGATGGCCTCGGTGTCGGCGCGCTGCGGAGTCTCGCTGGTGATGCCGCGCAGGGCGGCGTTCACGGCGAGGCCGCGGATGCGGTACTGGCCGGTGGAGGTGCGCAGTATCGCGCTGGGTGTCAGGCGCAGGTGGGCGAGGCCTTCGCGGTGGGCCGCGGCCATGGCCTGGGAGATCTGGCTGACGAGCTGGTAGGCCTCGTGGGGCTCCAGGGGGCCCGCGGCGAGGAACGCGGTGAGCTCGGTGGCGTCGGGCAGCCATTCGTGCACGACGTAGACGAGGTCGTTCTCCTCCACGGCGTCGAGGACCTGGACGAACCGGGGGTCGCCGAGCAGGGCGGAGGAGCGGGCTGCGGCAAGGACGGACCGGGCCCGCGGATGGTCGGCGGGCAGCAGGTGGACGCCCACGGCCCGGCGCAGTTTCTCGTCCATCGCACGCCAGCTGCTGAATCCGTCCAGACGGGTGACGCACTCCTCGAGCCGGTAGCGTCTGGCGAGCTTGTGGCCGCTGTGGAGTTCGGGTGCGGCCGCAGGGGCCGCGTTCGTGCGTTCGCCGTCCTTTTCGGTCATGGGTCCGTCCGCGGCTCGTCCGTTCTGGGTGTCCACCCCGTCGGCCGTGGCCTTGTCCGCTTTCGCGGCCAGCGGCTTGTCGCCACTGTTGTCGGCCACGTCGACGGCAGCCGTGCTACGTTCCGCCACCGTCGTTCCCGCCTCCCCATCCGTTGCGCGCTGTCGGCCAGTCTGCGAAGCCATGCCAATTGTGCCCACAGTCCGACGCTATGCACGACACACGAACGGGGGCGACGGTTGTGCGCATCAGCGCCCCAGTCGTCCGCGGACCATTCCGACCATCGAGTTGAGCTCCTCGATCCGCATCCGCTTGGCGGCGATGAGGAACACGGCGGCCAGGGCGATGCCGCCGGCCACGAGGGAGGTGGCGGAGCCGGCGACTCCGCTGCCGAGCCACCGGGTGACGCCATATGCGGCGGCGCCGGCCACCGCGGCCGCGGGGACGCACGCGCCGGTGAGGCGGGCGTAGGTGCGCATCACGTGGGCGCCGTCGAGGTCGCCGCCGAGGCGGGTCTTGAGGCGGCGCCAGGCGACGCCGACGCCGACGGCATAGCCGAGGCCGTAGGCGGCGGCCATGCCGACGACGGCCCACCGGGCCGGGAGGAGGAAGAAGGAGGCCGCCGAACCGGCCGCGTTGACCGCGGCGACGATGACGGTGTTGTAGAAGGGCGTCCGGGTGTCCTCGTAGGCGTAGAAGCCGCGCAGGACCACGTACTGGACCGAGTACGGGATCAGACCGAGGCCGAAGGCCATCAGGACGTAGCCGATGTTCTGGGCGCCGGAGCCGGAACCGGCGTAGAGCAGCGTGGCCATGGGGACGCCGAGCGCGAGGAACGCGAAGGCGCAGGGCACGATCGCGACGGCGGAGGTGCGCAGCCCGTAGGAGATGTCGTCGCGCACGGCGGCGGCGTCCCCGTCGTGGGCGGACCGGGAGATGCGCGGCAGCACGGCCGTCATGACGGAGACGGTGATGATGGCCTGCGGCATCTGCCACAGCAGCAGCGCGTAGTTGTAGGCGGTGATGCCGGTACCGGGGTGGCCCTGCTTCTCGGCGACCGATCCGGCCCAGGTGGCGAGCTGGGTGACGACGACGAGCCCGATCTGGTTGGCGAGGACGAAGAAGAACGTCCACTTGGCCAGGCGGGCGGCCTTGCCGAGGCCGTGGCCCTTCCAGTCGAAGCGCAGGCGCGGCTTGAAGCCGGCGTCGCGCAGGTACGGCAGCATCGCGAGGGCCTGGACGGTGAGGCCCAGCAGGGTGCCGAGGCCCAGCAGCCGCACACCGTCGGCCGTGACGGTGGAGGCGTTGACGCCGGAGGTGGTGAAGCCGCCGAAGGCCCAGATGAAGGCGCCGAAGGTGGCGATGACGACGATGTTGTTGAGGACCGGGGTCCACATCATCGCGCCGAACCGGCCCCGGGCGTTGAGGATCTGACCGAGGACCACGTGGACGCCCATGAAGAACATGGTCGGCAGGCAGTAGCGGGCGAAGGCGACCGCGACGTCCATCTGCTGCGGGTCGGAGGCGATCTTCGGCGACATCATCGTGATGAACACGGGCGCGGCCAGCACACAGACGGTGGTGATCGCGGCCAGCAGCACCACGACGAGGGTCAGCAGCCGGTTGGCGTACGCCTGGCCGCCGTCGCTGTCGTTCTTCATCGCCCGGACCAGCTGCGGGATGAAGACGGCGTTGAGGGCGCCGCCGCCGACCAGCACGTAGATCATCGTGGGCAGGGTGTTGGCGATCTGGTACGTGTCGTTGAAGGTGCCGACGCCGATGGCACCGGCGATGACCAGGGTCCGCAGGAAGCCGGTGATGCGGGAGACGATCGTGCCGGCGGCCATGAGCGCGCTGGACTTCAGCAGGCTGGACGCGCGCCCGGCGGGCTTGGCAGGGGCCGGCGCGGCGACGGGGGGCTCCTCGGCGGGGGTGCGGGGAGCCGCCTCCTGGTCCCGGTACAGGTGGGCGAATGCGTCGGGTTCGGGCTCGTCGTCCGCCGCCTTGGTGACGAGGGAGTCCACGCCGACGAACTGGGTCGTGCTCGCGTGGTCGCCGTACGGCAGGTGGCGGGAGGGGCCGTCCGGCTCGGGCGGCGGGGTCTGGGCCCAGACGCGCGGGTCGGGGGCGTAGGAGGGGGCCGTGGGCGCCGCGTAGAGCGGGCCCGCCTCCTGGTAGGTGCCGGGCGGCGGCGGGGGGTGTGCGGCCCGGTCGTAGAGGACCTCGGCCACGGGATCCTGTGCGGACAGGTCCTGTGACCGGTACGGGTCGTAGTCGTAGGCGTCCTGGACATACGGGTCACGGTCCGGCGCGGGCGCAGGTGCGGGAACCTGCCCGGGCACCGGGGTGCCCGGGGCAGTGCCCTGGGGGGGCGTAGGCCCACCAGTGCCCTGCGCGCGGTCACCGTCGTACGGCGCGTTCATCGAAACCCCACCTCATCGTCCCCAGGCCGACCGGCCACGGCATCGCTCAACGGTCCACTGTCTCACTCGTGCCGGACCCGTCCGTGCTTTGCGGTCCGGTGTCCGGGGACTCGTCACTCTGCTGCGTGCTCTCCTCGGCGGCCGCGCGCGCCGCGACGCGCTTGCGGCTGGCGTACATCTTGATGCCCGCCAGGACGAGGAGGAGCACACCGCCGGCGATGACGAGCATGACGGTGGGGGTGACCTCGGTGGCGTCGACGGTGAACTTTCGTTCCTTGCCGTAGGGGACGCCGTCCTTGGTGAAGAGCTGCGCGGTGACCTCGACGGGGCCGCTCGCGGTGGCGTTCGCGGGGAACTTGATCGTCTGGGTGTGGTCGCCCTGGACGGTGACCTGCTGTTCGGCCTGTCCCTTGTCGCCGAACATCAGGCGCGTGGGGTTGGCGGACTTGACCCGCAGGACCAGGTCGTGGACGTCCTGGACGAGGCTGTTCTGGACGCTCACCGGGATGGTGGCGCTGTGGCCGGACAAGGTGGCGTCGGACTTGGGAATGATCTTGACCTTCTCGGTGAGGCCGATCAGGTAGTCCTGCGCCTGGTCCCGGTAGAGCGCGGCCTCCGCGGGGCGGCCGCGCCAGGAGGTGGACATCTCCCGGTTGGTTGTGTTGCCGAAGGGGATCTCGACGCGGTCGGGTGCGGCGAGGATGACCTTGAAGTGGTCGAGGGTGTTCTGGGTGGTCCGGATCTTCTCGAAGGCGGTCACCGGGAGCTCGTGCTTGCGCAGCTCCTCCGGGTACTGCCCGGCGCCCGGCACCTGGGTGGCGGCCGACGGGTCGGGCTTGGCCGCGGCCGCGCTCTCGAGGTCGCCGGGCTGGGTCCAGCGGCCGGCCTGGAGGGCGCGGACGGCATCGGCCATCGTCTCCACCTGGCTGACGCTGGGCATCCGCTGCGGGGCGACGACGAAGCTGCGCTGCTCGTCGGTCTTCTGCAGGTTCAGGGAGAGCGAGTGGGCGAGGAACCGCTGCACGGCGAGGGTGGAGTTCCCGGCGCTCAGCATGTCGCCCTCGAAGGCGGTGGAGAGGTCCGCGTCGGCGACGACGGCGGTGGCACCCGCGCCGATGGGGCGGGCGGCCGAGGGGGTGTACCCCAGCGCCCCGCTCTCCGAGAGGCTGTCGCTGCGGGTGAGGATGTTGTGGGCGCCGGCCGAGGTGGCGACGTTGACGATCGAGGGGTCGATGGCGCCGTCCACGGGCCAGGAGAAGTCGGTGGACGCGGGGACGTGCAGCACCGTGTCGATGGCGTCCTTGGCCTTGTCGGTGGCGGGACGCAGCTGCCCCAGGGTCCCCGAGACGTCCTTGCCGCGGTGGGCGAGGGAGGCGAGGTCGGGGTCCGCGAAGGGCAGGGCCACCACCTTCTTGCCCTGGACGGCCGCCTCCAGCGAGTTCAGCCACTGTTCCGCGACGGCCTTGTTCTTGCCCTGGACGGGCTTTCCGCCCGGGACGCGGACCCGGTAGCCCTTGGTCATCGCGTCGACCGTGTAGAGCAGGTCGGGATCGATGACCCAGGTGATGGGCAGGTCCTTGCCGAGCGCGACCATCCGCTCCAGCCGGCCGCCGGACTTGAGCTCCTCCGCGAGGGAGTCGTCGAGGAAGACGGGGGTCTGGGTCTCGTCCGAGCCGGTCTCCGCCGTCACGTGGGTGGTGGAGATCAGCGGCCACACGTACGTGAGCTGGGACCGCTTGGCCGCGGCCTCCGGCTGCCAGGGCAGGAAGGTGCGCTTGATGCCGAGCACCTGCTCGGACGGGCGGCTCTCGGTCACCCCGGACAGGGAGACGCCGAGCTGGTAGACGCCGTCCTTGTCCAGCTCCAGCTTGTTCACGGGGATCGTGAGCGTGAAGTCCTGGTTCACCTTCGACGGCAGCGAGGCGATCTTCACGGCGTGGGCCGGGTCGATCTCCCCGGGGTCGATGCCCGCCCGGAAGCCGGTGCGCTCCCCGGCCTCGTCGATCGAGGCCCGGTCCGCGAGCAGCGGACCGACCCGCAGGCCCACGTGCGCGTCGTTGATCGTCTCGGAGCCGTTGTTGACCACGGTGCCCGTGATGGTCAGGGTGTCGCCCTTGACCGGGGCGGCAGGGGTCATCGAGGTCAGCTGGACGTCGACGCCGGACGCCTGGGCGGCCTGGGCCTTGGGGGCGGGAGAGTAGACGAGGGCGGCGAGGACGGGCGTCCCGGCAAGCAGGACCACCGCGCGCCGCAGCCAGCGGCGCCGGACAGGAGTGGGGGACGCCCCCAGGATGTCTGCCGCCTCGGCCACGCGCTAGCCCGTCCCTCGAAGTGTCAGTGGTCGTCGTTTGTGCGTCCACGCATGGTAACGAGACCCGCTGTGCGCGAGTGCCGCCCCTTGCTCCACATGATCGGCTCAGCCCCGGGGCATCCGCGTACCGGGGTCGCGATAAAGGAGGAAGCCCGCGCCGGGCGGGACACGTACCCTTTTCTGTTGTGCCGAACGCCAACGAAGACAACCCCAGTGCCCTGAGTCAGGTGCAGCTCCGCGCGGTGAGTGAACTGCTGCGGGTCGCTCCTGTCGCCGACGAGCTCGGCCGCCGTTTCCAGGAGGCGGGCTTCCGCCTCGCCCTGGTCGGCGGGTCCGTCCGCGACGCGCTGCTCGGGCGTCTCGGCAACGATCTCGACTTCACCACCGATGCCCGTCCCGAGGACGTCCTGAAGATCGTCCGCCCGTGGGCGGACTCGGTGTGGGACGTCGGCATCGCCTTCGGCACCGTCGGGGCGCAGAAGAGCGCCCGCGTCGAGGGCGTCGTGCGGAACTTCCAGATCGAGGTGACGACGTACCGCTCGGAGGCCTACGACCGGACCTCGCGCAAGCCCGAGGTCTCCTACGGCGACTCCATCGAGGAGGACCTGGTCCGGCGCGACTTCACGGTCAACGCAATGGCGCTGGCCCTGCCGGAGCAGGTGTTCATCGACCCGCACGGCGGTCTGGAGGATCTGGCCGCCGGTGTGCTGCGTACCCCGGGCACCCCTGAGGACTCGTTCTCCGACGACCCGCTGCGGATGCTGCGGGCGGCGCGGTTCGCGGCGCAGCTGGGCTTCGAGGTCGCTCCCGAGGTGGTCGCGGCGATGAAGGCCATGTCCGACCGGATCGAGATCGTCTCGGCGGAGCGGGTGCAGGGCGAACTGAACAAGCTGATCCTTTCCGCGGGCCCGCGGGCGGGCCTGGGCCTGCTCGTGGACACCGGGCTGGCCGACCGGGTGCTGCCCGAGCTGCCCGCGCTGCGGCTGGAGAGTGACGAACACCACCGCCACAAGGACGTCTACGACCACTCGCTGATCGTGCTGGAGCAGGCGATCGCGCTGGAGGAGGACGGCCCGGACCTGGTGCTGCGGCTCGCCGCCCTGCTGCACGACATCGGCAAGCCCCGCACCCGGCGCTTCGAGAGCGACGGCAGGGTCTCCTTCCACCACCACGAGGTGGTGGGCGCGAAGATGACCAAGAAGCGCCTGACGGCTCTGAAGTACTCCAACGACATCGTCAAGGACGTGTCCCGGCTGGTGGAGCTGCACCTGCGCTTCCACGGCTACGGCGACGGCGAGTGGACGGACTCCGCGGTGCGGCGCTACGTCCGCGACGCCGGCCCGCTGCTGGAGCGCCTGCACAAGCTGACCCGCTCGGACTGCACCACGCGCAACAAGCGCAAGGCCAACGCGCTCTCCCGGACCTATGACGGCCTGGAGGAGCGCATCGCGCAGCTGCAGGAGCAGGAGGAGCTGGACGCGATCCGGCCCGACCTGGACGGCAACGAGATCATGCGGGTGCTGGATGTCGGGCCCGGTCCGGTGATCGGCAAGGCGTACGCGTTCCTGCTGGAGCTGCGGCTGGAGAACGGGCCGGTGGGGCACGACGCGGCCGTCGCCGCCCTCAAGGAGTGGTGGGCCGCCCAGGCGTGACGAGAGAGCGCGGGGGTGGGTGTTTTAAAATTAAAAAAAAACACCCCCCCGTAAACAAAGATAAACCCAACGCAAAACCCCAAAATTTAAAAAAAAAAAAACAAAAAAAAAAACCACACACCACACCA